>NZ_LFKW01000004.1:48151-61698 GCF_001040865.1 Cellulomonas sp. A375-1
TCAGGTACGAGGTGACCGTGACCTTGCCGTCGATGATGTCCTGCTGCAGCTGCTCGACCTCGGCCCACAGCGCCGGGTCGACCTTGCTCTCGAAGTTGTGCAGCGGGGCCAGGCCGACGCCACCGTTCTCGAGCGTGCCGACGTACGCCTCGGGGTCCCAGTTGCCGCTGCCGGAGGCCACGACGGCCTCCTTGGTGGAGACGTCCATCTTCTTGAGGATCGAGGTCAGGACGAGGTCCTGCGTGCTCGGGTCCGTCACGAAGAAGTCGGCGTCCACGCCGATCAGCGCGATGTCACGACCGGAGTCGGCGATCGCGTCCATGGCCGACTGGTAGATCGGGCCACCGACCGGGAGGATCACGTCGACGCCCTGGTCGATGATCCCGGCCGCGACCTCCTTGGCGCTGTCGTTCGCCTCGAAGCCACCGGTGAAGGAGCCCTTGTCGCCACCCTCGAAGCCGACGACCTGGACGGTCGTGCCCTTCGTCTTGTTGTAGTACTCGACGCCCTGCTTGAAGCCGTCCATGAAGATCGTGACGGTCGGGTAGGGCTGGCCACCGAAGGTGCCGACCTTGCCTGCCTCGGAGAAGCCGGCCGACAGGTAGCCCGCGAGGAACGCGGCCTGCGCCGTGTCGTACAGCAGCGGCTTGATGTTCTCCGCGTCCTTGGTGCCGTTGAAGTCGTTGTCCGCGGCGTCGTCCACGAGGATGTAGTGGATGTCCGGGTTCTCGAGCGCGGAGGTCACCGTGTCGGCCGAGAGCGCGAAGCCGACCGAGACGATGCTGTTGCAGCCCTCGGAGACGAGGCTCTGCAGGTTGCCCGGGAAGTCGGCAGCCGAGTCGGACTGGACCTGGGCGAACTGGGCGCCGAGCTCGTCCGCGGCCGCCTTGGCGCCCTCGAAGCTCAGCTGGTTGAAGCTGCGGTCGTCGAACCCGCCGGCGTCGGAGACGATGCAGGCCTTGAAGTCGATGGCCTCGCCGGTCGGCTCGGACGAGGCCTCCGTCGTGGTCCCTGCCCCGGGCGTCGAGGTCGTGTCGTCGGGGGCGTCGCCACACGCGGCGAGCGCGAGGGCGACCGCGCCGCTGAGCGCGGCCACCTGGATGAGCTTCTTCACGCGTCACTCCTGAGTTCTCGTCAGAACGCCTGACCCGGCCCTCGGGAACGCGCAGGTGTGCGGTCCCGACCTTCGACACGGATCGGCATCGATGAGTCGGACTCTAGTGAGCGCGGGATGACGCGCATGTTACCGGCGGGTATCGCCGCAGGTTCCGTTACGGAGTTGGAATGTCGGCCCAGGTGGCGGACCTGCGGTACCGCGATGCGAGACGGGCACGGCGGACGTTCGGGACACCTCAGGCAGGCGTCCCGGCGCGCACCGCGGCGCGTGCGAGCAGCAGCGCACCCGCCTCGACCGCCCGTTCGTCGACGACGAGGTCGCCCTGGTGGATGTCGTACGTGCGCCCTCCCGGCGTCCGCGTCCCCAGGCGCGCCATCGCACCCGGGACGCGCGTGAGGTACCACGCGAAGTCCTCGCCGCCGAGCGACTGCTCGGTCAGGTTCACGGCGTGCTCGCCGAGCACGTCGCGCGCGGCGGCCTCCAGCACGGTCGTCGCGCGCTCGTCGTTCTCGACCGGCGGCACGCCGCGCTGGTGCCGGATCTCGACCTCGACGTCGTACGGCGCGACGACCTGCTCGACCGCGTCGTGGAACACCTGCGACGCGGTCTCCCATGCACGCACGTCGAGGCAGCGCAGGGTCCCGCGCACCGAGCCCGCGCCGGGGATGACGTTGTGCGCCGTGCCCGCCTGGATCGCGCCCCACGTGAGGTTCACGCCCGAGCGCGGGTCGAGGCGCCGACCGAGGATCGCGGGCACCTGCGTGACGACCTGCGCCATCGCGTAGACGAGGTCGCCCGTCAGGTGCGGCCGCGACGTGTGGCCCCCGGCGCCCGCGAACGTCACGGTCACCTCGTCGCTCGCGGACGTGATGGGCCCGATGCGCGTGCCCACCTGGCCGACGTCGACCTTGGGGTCGCAGTGCACCGCGAAGATCTGCGCGACGCCGTCGAGGCCGCCCGCGGCGATCACGTCGAGCGAGCCGCCCGGCTGTACCTCCTCGGCAGGCTGGAAGATCAGGCGCACGCCGGTCTCGAGCTCGCCCGCGGCCGCGAGCTCCGCGAGCGCGAGCCCCGCGCCCAGCACTGCCGTGGTGTGCACGTCGTGCCCGCACGCGTGCGCGACGCCGCGGTGCGTCGACGTCCACGGCAGGCCGCAGTCGTCCGCGACGGGCAGGGCGTCGAGGTCGGCGCGCAGGCCGATGCGCCCGCGCCCGGTCTGGGCGTGCGAAGGGCCGATGTCGCACACGAGCCCGCTGCCGGGCAGGAGCCGGGGCTCGAGACCGGCCACCCGCAGCCGGTCGGCGACGACGCGCGTGGTGCGCTCCTCGGTGCGCGCGAGCTCGGGGTGCGCGTGCAGGTCACGCCGGATCTCGACGAGCTCGTCGCGCAGCGAGTCGACGAGGCGTGCGAGCCGCAGCACCGCGGCGGTGGTCGGCGCCGGGCGCAGCGAGTCGAGCGAGGGCACGGTGGAAGGCAGGACGGGCACCTGGCGAGGTTATCGCCGCACGTCGTCGCGGGTCGCGGCGTCCCACCGCCACGACGCGGCCGCCGACGTCGGGCACTGCCTCAGCACGGCGCTGCCGGAGCAGGGCCCCTACAGCAGGTCGTCGCGCCCTGCGGCCCGCCAGCCGTCGACCGCCGCCTTGACCTGCTGCGCGTGCGCCCGGGTCGTGACCAGCAGCGCGTCGGGGGTGTCGACGACGACCGCGTCCGGGATGCCGACGACCGACACGGTCCGCCCCGCGGCGGGCACGACGAACGCGTCGGGCGCCTCCACGCGCAGCACGGCCGCGTCGTCGCCCAGCGTCGTGGTGGGCAGCAGGCCGGCGAGCGAGTCGAAGTCGCCGACGTCGTCCCAGCCGAAGTCGCCTGGCACCACGGCCACGCCCCCCGCGGCGGCCACGGGCTCGGCGATCGCGTGGTCGATCGCGATCTTCGTCAGCCCCGGCCACACACGCGCCAGCACCTCGTCGCGCGCGTCGGTGTCCCACGCTCGGCCGATCTCCCGCAGGCCCGAGGCCAGGCCCGGGATCTGCTGGGCGAGGTGGTCGAGCAGCACCGCGGCGCGCACGACGAACATGCCCGCGTTCCAGCGGTACTCCCCCGTCGCGAGGTAGGCGACCGCCGTCTGCTCGTCGGGCTTCTCGACGAACCCGGCGACGTGCCGCGCGCTGGGCGCGTCGGCGACCCCGAGCGGCGCGGCGGAGCGGATGTACCCGAACGCGGTCGACGGACCGGTCGCGGTGATCCCGATCGTCACGACGAACCCCTCGCCCGCGGCCGCGACGGCCTCACGGACGGCGCGCTCGAACTCGGGCGCGCCGTGGATCACGTGGTCCGCGGCGAACGAGCCGAGCACGACGTCGTCGCCGTGCCGCTCGACGAGGATCGCCGCGGCCAGGCCGATCGCCGCCATCGAGTCACGCGGCGAGGGCTCGACGACCAGGCGGCCGCGCTCCTCGTCGGCCCCGAGCCCCGGCACCTGCTGCGCGACCGCGGCCGCGTGCCGGACGCCGGTCACGACGACCACGCCGTCGGCGCCGGTCAACGGCGTCAGCCGGTCGACCGTGGCCTGCAGCAGCGTGCGTCCGGACCCGGTGAGGTCGAGCAGGAACTTCGGGTGCCCGGCGCGCGACAGCGGCCACAGCCGGGTGCCGGCTCCGCCCGCGGGGACCACGGCGTGGAAGCCCGGGATGCGCGCGGTCGAGGCGGCAGGCGCGTCGTCGTAGGACATGCGCGTCAGGCTAGTTGGTCGGCCCCGCCACCGGGCCGGCGACGATCACGCGGAACGACCACGCACACACCGCCCGACTGCGCGTCCACGGTCTCACGGTGTGGACTTGGTCACACGCGGGGCCTCGGACCTAGGGCGGTGCTCACCCACCCTGGTGGGTCTATACAGTGAGGTACGCCCATGGGACGAGGCCGTCCCACCCCTGACTCGCCAGGAGGCACCGCCCGTGTCCGCAGCGCCCACCGCGCCCTCCTCGCCACCGGCGAAGACCAAGGCGCCCCTCGGCACTCTCTATCGAGGGCGTGAGGGGATGTGGTCCTGGGTCGCGCACCGCGTCACCGGCGTCGCGATCTTCTTCTTCCTGCTCGTGCACGTGCTCGACACGTCGCTCGTGCGCGTCTCCCCGGAGGCGTACAACGAGGTCATCGGGACGTACAAGAACCCGGTCATGGGGCTGGGCGAAGCGGGCCTCGTCGCCGCGATCGTGTTCCACGCCTTCAACGGCGTCCGCATCATGCTCGTCGACTTCTGGGCCAAGGGCCCGAAGTACCAGCGCGTGATGCTGTGGATCGTCATCGGCCTGTTCGTCGTGACCATGGCGGGCTTCCTGCCGCGGCACCTCATGCACGTCTTCGGGGGTGAGTGACCGATGACCACCATCGCCGACCCCAAGGCGCCGCGCCCGCCGCGCGCCCGCCCGTCGCGGCTGACGACGCGTGGCAACACCGAGCTCTACGGCTGGGTCTTCATGCGCGCGTCGGGCGCCCTGCTGATCGTGCTGATCTTCGGGCACCTGTTCATGAACCTCGTCGCGGGTGACGGCATCTCCGCGATCGACTTCGGCTTCGTCGCCGGCAAGTGGGCCTCGCCGCTGTGGCAGATCTGGGACCTGCTCATGCTCTGGCTCGCGATGATCCACGGCACGAACGGCATGCGCACGATCGTCAACGACTACGCGAGCAAGGACGGCACGCGCCTGGTCCTCAAGGGCCTGCTGTACCTCGCGTTCACCGTGACCGTGGTCCTGGGGACGCTCGTGATCTTCACGTTCGACCCGTGCCCCACCGATGCGCCGCTGAACCTGCTGCCGTCGTTCTGCACCGCCTGACGCCCGAAGGAACCCCAGACACATGCAGACCCACCAGTACGACGTCGTCATCGTCGGCGCGGGCGGTGCCGGGATGCGCGCGGCGCTCGAGTCGTCGACGCGCGTGCGGACCGCCGTCATCAGCAAGCTCTACCCCACGCGCTCCCACACCGGCGCGGCGCAGGGCGGCATGTGCGCCGCCCTGGCCAACGTCGAGGAGGACAACTGGGAGTGGCACACGTTCGACACCGTCAAGGGCGGTGACTACCTGGTCGACCAGGACGCCGCCGAGATCATGGCCAAGGAGGCCATCGACGCGGTGCTCGACCTCGAGAAGATGGGTCTGCCGTTCAACCGCACGCCCGAGGGCCGGATCGACCAGCGTCGGTTCGGCGGGCACACGCGCAACCACGGCGAGGCCGCCGTGCGCCGCGCGTGCTACGCCGCGGACCGCACGGGCCACATGATCCTGCAGACGCTCTACCAGCAGTGCGTGAAGAACGACGTCGAGTTCTTCAACGAGTTCTACGTGCTCGACCTGCTCGTCGACCACGACCTCGCCGCGGGCCACGTGGCCGAGGGCGAGGAGGTCAACGTCTCGGGCGTCGTCGCGTACGAGCTCGCCACGGGAGAGATCCACGTCTTCCAGGCCAAGGCCGTCGTGTTCGCCACGGGCGGCGCGGGCAAGATCTTCAAGACGACCTCGAACGCGCACACGCTCACGGGCGACGGCATGGCGCTGGCGTACCGCCGCGGCATCCCGCTCGAGGACATGGAGTTCTTCCAGTTCCACCCGACCGGCCTCGCGGGCCTGGGCATCCTGCTGTCCGAGGCCGCGCGCGGCGAGGGCGGCATCCTGCGCAACTCCGACGGCGAGCGCTTCATGGAGCGCTACGCCCCGACGATCAAGGACCTGGCCCCGCGCGACATCGTCGCCCGGTCCATGGCCAACGAGGTCCGCGAGGGCCGCGGCGCGGGTCCGAACAAGGACTACGTGCTGCTCGACCTGACGCACCTCGAGCCCGCGCACATCGACGCCAAGCTCCCCGACATCACCGAGTTCGCGCGCACGTACCTCGGCATCGAGCCGTACACCGAGCCCGTCCCGGTGTACCCGACCGCGCACTACGCGATGGGCGGCATCCCGACGAACGTCGAGGGTGAGGTGCTGCGCAACGAGACCGACGTCATCAAGGGCCTCTACGCGGCGGGCGAGGTCGCGTGCGTCTCGGTGCACGGCTCCAACCGCCTGGGCACCAACTCGCTGCTCGACATCAACGTGTTCGGCAAGCGCGCGGGTCGCTCCGCGGCGGCGTACGCCGCGCAGGCCGCGTTCGTCGAGATCCCGGACAGCCCGGCCGCCACGGTCGAGTCCGAGCTCGAGACGATCCGCACCCGCCCGGACGGGGAGCGTGTCGCGGACATCCGCAAGGCGTTGCAGGAGACCATGGACGCGAACGCGCAGGTGTTCCGCACCGCGGAGTCCCTGACCCAGGCGCTGTCCGACGTCAAGGCGCTGCAGAAGCGGTTCCAGGCGGTGTCCGTGCAGGACAAGTCCCGCACGTTCAACACCGACCTGCTCGAGGCCGTCGAGCTGGGCTTCCTGCTGGACATCGCCGAGACGGTCGTCGTCGGTGCGCTCAACCGCAAGGAGTCGCGCGGCGGTCACTTCCGCGAGGACTTCCCCGACCGGGACGACGCGGGCTACATGCGGCACACCATGGCGTACCGTCGCCCGGTGCCGACCGAGGGGCGGCAGTGGTCCGCGGGCGGCGACGGCGACTCCGAGGGGTCGTTCCACCACGTCGAGACGTTCGACGACTACCAGCTGGTGCTCGGCTCCAAGCCCGTCACCATGACCCGCTACCAGCCGATGGAGCGCAAGTACTGATGAGTGCCACGATCGAGGACGCCCCCAAGGTCGGGTCCGTGCCGACGTTCACGGTCACCCTGCGCGTCGCGCGTCACCTGCCCGCCGACGACGGCACCGCCGACACGCGCTGGGACGAGTTCCAGCTCCAGGTGCACGGCACCGACCGCGTGCTGGACGCGCTGCACATGGTCAAGTGGGACCAGGACGGCTCGCTGACGTTCCGCCGCTCGTGCGCGCACGGCATCTGCGGCTCCGACGCGATGCGGATCAACGGCCGCAACCGGCTCGCGTGCAAGACGCTGCTGAAGGACCTCGACCCGTCCAAGCCGATCACGGTCGAGCCCATCAAGGGCCTGCCGGTGATCAAGGACCTCGTGGTCGACATGGAGCCGTTCTTCGCCTCCTACCGCGAGATCATGCCGTTCCTCATCACCACGGGGAACGAGCCGACCAAGGAGCGCCTGCAGTCCGCCGAGCAGCGCGCACGGTTCGACGACACGACCAAGTGCATCCTGTGCGCGTCGTGCACGTCGTCGTGCCCGGTGTTCTGGACCGACGGGCAGTACTTCGGCCCCGCTGCGATCGTCAACGCGCACCGGTTCATCTTCGACAGCCGTGACGAGGGCGGAGCCCAGCGCCTCGAGATCCTCAACGACAAGGAAGGCGTGTGGCGCTGCCGCACGACCTTCAACTGCACCGAGGCGTGCCCGCGCGGCATCGAGGTCACGAAGGCGATCCAAGAGGTCAAGCGCGCGATGATCACGCGCGCGTTCTGAGGGCCGTGGAGCGCTCCGGCGCGTCGGGTGAGGAGACCGAGGTCGTCCTGCCCGGCGGCAACGTCGGCGGCGCGGTCCGTGTCGGGGCGACGGTGCGCCGCCCGACGGGACCGTGGACGCCGGCCGTCCACGAGCTGCTGACGTTCCTGACGGACGCGGGCCTGCGCTGCGTGCCGCGCGTGCACGGGTTCGACGAGCGGGGCCGGGAGGTCCTCGACTTCCTGCCGGGCGACGTCGTGCCCGTCGGCGTCACCGAGCTCTCCGACGCGCAGTTGGCCTCGGCCGCGCGGTGGCTGCGCGACTTCCACACCGTCGTCGCCGGATTCCCGCGCGGGTCGCGGCGCTGGCGCTTCGCCGAGCGCGCGCTGGGGCCGGGCGAGATCGTCTGCCACCACGACTCCGCGATGTACAACCTCGCGTTCGACGGCGACGAGCTCGTCGGGGTCTTCGACTGGGACGTCGCGGGGCCGGGCGTGCCGCTCGACGACCTGGCGATGCTCGCCTGGGCGTCGCCGCTGCTCGTCCCCGACGGCGACTCAGCCCGGATGGCCCACGGCCTGCGCGTGCTCGCCGACGCGTACGGCGACGTCGACCCGGTGGCCCTGCTGCTGCACGTCGAGCAACGCATGACGGCCTCGTGCGATCGCATCGCGGCAGGTCAGCGTGCGGGCGACGAGGGCATGCGCCGCCTCGGCGAACGCGGTGAGCCCGCCGCCACACGGGCCCGGCTCGCGCGGCTCGTCGCCCGCACCGACGAGCTCACCGACGCGCTCGCACGCGCCTGAGGCGTCACGCCTCCTGCGGCACCGGCGAGGGCTGGGGCGGCGGGTTCGCGGTCCACGCCGCGGCGAGCAGCACGATGCGCGCGATGAGGTTGACCCACACGAGCAGGGTCACGACGACCGCGAACGACGCCAGCACGGGGTTCTTCGTCGCGCTCCCGGCGACCACCGATGTCCCGAGGATGCGCACGACCCCGATGCCCGCGGCAGCGATCGCCGCACCGCGCAGCAGGTCGCGCCGGGGCGGGTGCTCGTCCGCCAGGACCCGCACGACCAGCACGAACACGGCCGCGTCGACGACGAACGCCACGAGCGCACCCGCGACGCCCACGGCCACGGTCGACGCGCCGCCCCAGCCGAGCTCGCGCAGCACCCACTGCACGGCACCGGCGACCGCGGTCGTGAGCAGCGCCGAGGCGAGCACCGCGAGCGCGAAGCCCGCGAGCCCGCCGAGCTCGCGCAGCTTGCCGAGCACCAGGTTGCCGCCCCCGCCCTCGTCGGAGAACATCGCGCGCACGCCGGTGCGCAGCGCGGCGGTGGCCGCCAGGGCGGACAGCAGCAGCACGACGAACGCGACCACGCCCGCCGCCGTCAGGCCCGCGCTCAGGTGCAGCGTGGCGGGGTCGACGAGGCCCTCGTCGCCCGGGCTCGTCTTCACCAGGCCGGGAACCGCGCTGTCGATCGACTCGAGCACCTGGGAGCGCAGCTCCTCGTTCCCGCCGAGCACGGCCATGAAGATCGTCCAGCCGATCGTGAGCGCCGCGAACACCGAGAACAGCGCGGCGTACGCGATGCCGCCCGTCAGGACTCCCCCTCCGCGGGCGCCGAACCGCGCGTTCGCGCGGGCGGGGCGCGTCGCCTGCCACCAGGCGAGCAGCGCGCGCACGCGGGCGACGAGGCGCGCGGGGAGGGACGCGCGCGCCGGGAGGACGTCCTCGCCGACGTCCTGCGCGGCGTGCAGGTGCGCCGCCCCCGAGCCTGCCGCGGGCTCCACCTCGTCGTCTCGTCGTTCCACGTCACGAGGCTAGGTGAGGGTCTGCTGGGCGGCACCCCGGCCGGACGGTCGGCTCAGGCAGCCGGTCCCGGCTCCGAGCTCGGGCGCCACTGCGCACGGCCCGTCAGCCGGTACTCCGTGTGCGGACGCCAGACCTCGTCGTCGGACCGCAGGTAGCAGTGGAACCGCGTCACGACGAACGAGGCGTCGAAGTCCGCGAGCTCGTCCATCGCGTGGTCGAGCTGCTCGTCGGACAGCTCGTGCGCGACCGTGACGTGCGGGTGGTAGTGGAACCGGAGCTCCTGCGCGAGCGGGCCCTGCCGGACCGCGGCCTCGAGCTGCTCGCAGCCCGCGATGCCGTCCGCCACCTGCACGAACGCGACCGGCGAGACCGGTCGGAACGTCGCCGTGCCGCGCAGCCGCACCACGAACGGCGCGTGCGAGGCGGCGACGCCGCGCAGGTGCTCCTCGACGCGCGACACGTCGGCCGGGTCCATCGCGGTGGGGCCGAGCAGCGTGATGTGCGGCGGGATGAACGCCGCCCACGGGTCGCCGAGCCGCGCGCGCGCCTCTTGGAGCTGGGCCCCGTAGGGCTCGGGGACGGTGATGGCGACACCCGCGATCACCTGGTCCCCCGCCAGCTCGGGGAGCTTCACGCGCGTGCTCGCCGTCCGAGCAGGCCCGAGCGCTCGTAGACGCGGTCGAGCGTCACCGCCGCGATCGAGCGGGCCTTCTCGGCACCCGCGGCCAGGACCGCGTCGAGCTCCGCCGGGTCGTCCAGGTACTCGTGGACGCGCGCCTGGAACGGCGTGACCCACTCGACGACGAGGTCCGCGAGCGCGACCTTGAGGTCGCCGTACCCCTTGCCCTCGAACTCGGTCTCGAGCTCGGCGACGGGCCGTCCGGACAGCGCCGAGAAGATCGTCAGGAGGTTCGAGACGCCGGCCTTGTGCTCGGGGTCGAAGCGGATCTCACGGTCGGCGTCGGTCACCGCCGAGCGGATCCGCTTCGCGATCGTCTTCGGGTTGTCGAGGAGCTCGATCAGGCCGTTGGGCGAGCCCGCGGACTTGCTCATCTTCGCCGTCGGGTCCTGCAGGTCGTAGATCTTGGCGGTCTCCTTGACGATGTACGCCTCGGGCACGACGAACGCGCCCGGACCGAACCGCGAGTTGAGCCGCTGCGCGAGGTCCCGCGTGAGCTCGAGGTGCTGGCGCTGGTCCTCGCCGACCGGGACCTGGTGGGTGTCGTAGAGCAGGATGTCCGCCGCCATGAGCACCGGGTAGGTGAACAGGCCGACCGTCGTGCCCTCGGCGCCGTGCTTGGACGACTTGTCCTTGAACTGCGTCATCCGCTGCGCCTCGCCGTACCCGGTGTGGCACGACAGGATCCACGCGAGCTCGGCGTGCTCGGCCACGTGCGACTGCACGAACAGCGTCGAGCGCTGCGGGTCGACGCCCGCCGCGAGGTACTGCGCGGCGGTGCGGCGGGTGCGGTCGCGCAGGACGCTCGGGTCCGGGCCGACGGTCAGCGCGTGCAGGTCGACCACGCAGTAGATCGCCTCGTTGCCCTCCTGCAGGGCCACCCACTGCGTCAGCGCACCCAGGTAGTTGCCGAGGTGGAGCGAGTCCGAGGTGGGCTGCATGGCGGAGAAGATGCGAGCGGGCTGTGGCACTGCGGGACCAATCTGTGAGCGGCTCGCCGGGCGGACGAGCGTGGACGGGTGCGGGACGTGCAGCGGTCAGGTGGCCTCGTCGTCGTACGGCGCGGGGCCGACCAACGGGGCGGAGGCAGCGGGTGGGATGCCGACGACGGCGCTCGCCGCGGCCCGGCGTGCCGCCGACGGCTCGTCGAGCAGCGCGTCGCGGACGATCCGTCGTGGGTCGTACTTGCGCGGGTCGAGCGCCTCCCAGTCGACACCGAGGTCGCCGGTCTCCTCGTCGAGCCTCGTGCGCGCCTGGGAGATCCACTCCCTGCCGCGCCGCACGAGCACCGCGAGCTGCTCGGCGTACGCCGGTAGCCGCTGCGGCCCGATCACCAGGGCCGCGACGACGAAGAGCACGATGAGCTCTCCGCCGTTGATGTCGAACACCGGCTCAGGCTACCCCGCTCACGCCGTGCGACCGACGCGGTTTCCCGGGGCCCCGTGCCGCACGACGCGCGCCTACTGCGACTCGTCGAGCTCCACGTCGACCGTGTGCTCGCGCGTGCCGGAACGGACCGTCAGCTCGATCACGTCGCCCGGCTCGTGCGCGCGGATCGCGACGATGAGCTCGTCGGGGTCGGTCACGGGTCGCCCGTCGATCGCGACGATCACGTCGCCCGGCTCGATGCCCGCGAGCTGCGCCGGGCCGCCCTGCGTGACGGGCTCCTGCCCCTCCTGGGCCTCGCTCGAGACACGGACGCCCTCGCCGCCGTACTGCCGGTCGAGCAGCACACCGATGATCGGGTAGGTCGCGTGCCCGGTCTCGATGAGCTGCGTCGCGGTCCGCCGCGCCTGGTTGGACCCGATCGCGAACCCGAGCCCGATGCTCCCGCCCGCGGCCGACTGGCCCGGGGGCTGGGCGATCGCCGAGTTGATGCCGATGACCTCGCCGCGCGCGTCCACGAGCGGCCCCCCGGAGTTGCCCGGGTTGATCGCCGCGTCCGTCTGGATGGCGTTGATGAACGCGGTGTCGGTCTCGTCGCCCGCCGACACGGGCCGGTTGAGCGCCGAGACGATGCCCGTGGTGACGGTCCCGGTGAGCCCGAGCGGCGCACCGATCGCGACAACCGGGTCACCGACGCGCACCGAGTCCGAGTCGCCCAGCGCGAGCGGGACGAGCCCGTCGACGTCGACCTTGATGACCGCCAGGTCGTACTCCGCGGTCCGGCCGACGATCGTCGCGGTCGCCTCCCGGCCGTCGGAGAACGTCACGACGAGCGCGCCGCCGTCGGCGTCCGCACCGGCGACCACGTGGTTGTTGGTGAGCAGGTAGCCGTCCTGGCGCAGCACGAAGCCCGAGCCCGTCGCCGCACCCGCGGCCGACGACGCCTCGATCGACACGACGCTCGGCAGCACGGCCGCGGCGATCGACGCCACCGACGCGTCGCCCATGGTCTCCGCGGCCCCGCTCGGGCGGGTGACGGTCGCCGGAAGGCCCGCGTCGGCCAGGTGGTCGTCCTGGAGCAGACGCGAGCCGGCCATCCCGCCGAGGAGGCCGGCGGCGAGCGCGAGCGCGGCGATGCCCCCGACCCAGCCGCCCGAGAGCCCGCGGCCCCGGCGCCGCCCCGACGACGCCTGGTCCGACCATGCGCTCGGCGCCCAAGGAGTCGCATAGGGCGCATGCGACCCGGCCGAGCCCTGCCGCCCGTCCGCGGGCGACCACGCGTAGCCGGGCGGCCCGGACGCGTGGGGGACGGGCTGCGGACGCTGGGCGTACCAGCCGCCGGGCGGCTCCTGCGGGATCGGGGCCGTGGGCGCGTGGCTGGGATGCGCGGGATCATCCGTGAACCGCTGCGGACCGGTGCGCGGCGTGGGGCCGGGCTGCGCGAACAGCGGCCGCTCGTGCTCGTCGTCGGGCGTCATGTCGTTCGTCGTCATCGCCCGTCGAGCGCCCCGGCCACGGTCGACCAGCCGCGCGAGATGCGCGCCGGCACGCCGCCGTCGAACGCGGCCACGGGGAAGGCCTCGACGAACGAGGACGCGTCACCACCCGCGACCACCTGGACCACGGTCGAGCCGCACTGCCACACCACGTGCCACGGCGCGTACGACAGCACGTACGTCTCGTGCCCGCCGATGCTCACGCGGTCCGCGCGGGCCAGCACGGACGTGTCCAGGCGACCCTCCTGCTCGGTCACGACGAGCGTCCCCTCCGCGCTCGCGAGGTCGACCTCGAGCACACGCTCGTCGGCGACCCACCGCACCGCGGAGACGGACCAACCCTCGGGCAGGGTGTCGGGGAAGCTCCAGCCCCGCGCGCGCAGCGACGCGACGATGCCCTGCGTCTCGTCGACGGCGGACCCGGCCACGGCGTTGACCGCCGAGCCCGACGAGGAGGCACCGGACGCGAGCGTGCCGGACGACCCGAACGTGCCCATGGACGCGCTGCCGAGCAGGTCGAGGTCGGCGCCGGGGTGCCCGACGGGCGCGACGACGGGACGGTCTCCGAGGACGAACAGCATCGCGGCGATCGCGCCGACGC
>NZ_LFKW01000039.1:0-8218 GCF_001040865.1 Cellulomonas sp. A375-1
TCGGTGGTCGCAGGCAGCGCCCCCGCCTCGACCCAGCGGCGCACGGAGTCGTCGCTCACGCCGAGCAGCTCGGCCGCCTCGCTGATCCGGAAATGCGCCACGGAGAGCACTCTAGGGCCGCAGATGCGGTCTGAAGGCCCCGTTCGTCGACGATTCTGCGACAGAGGAGGCGCACCGCCCCGCGCTCGACTGTCGGTCGTCGCACCACCGGGGGCCGCTTGACCACGAAGCTCTCCCACCTCCCTGCGAGCGGGACGGCGCGGTAGCGTCCCCGCATGGGGACGAAGGCGAAGAAGTCCAGGAAGGGCGGCGAACGGGACCGGGACAAGATCCCGAACTCGGTCTACGAGGCCGAGCTCTTCCGGCTGCAGACCGAGCTGGTCAAGGTCCAGGAGTGGACCCGGGCGTCCGGCGCGCGGATCGCCGTGATCTTCGAGGGACGTGACGCCGCCGGCAAGGGCGGCACGATCAAGCGGATCACGGAGTACCTGTCGCCCCGGACCGCACGCATCGCGGCGCTGCCGACCCCCACCGAGCGCGAGAAGACGCAGTGGTACTACCAGCGCTACGTCGCGCAGCTGCCGTCGGCGGGCGAGATCGTGCTGTTCGACCGCTCCTGGTACAACCGGGCGGGCGTCGAGCGCGTCATGGGCTACTGCACGCCGCAGGAGTACGCGAAGTTCATGCGGCAGACGCCGATCTTCGAGCAGATGCTGGTCGAGGACGGGATCCTGCTGCGCAAGTACTGGTTCTCGGTCTCCGACGCCGAGCAGCTGCGCCGCTTCCGCTCGCGCCTCGCGGACCCCCTGCGCCAGTGGAAGCTGTCCACCACCGACCTGCAGTCGATCTCCAAGTGGGAGGAGTACTCGCGGGCCAAGGACGAGATGATGGTCCACACCGACGTGCCCGCGAGCCCGTGGTTCGTCGTCGAGAGCGAGATCAAGAAGCACGCGCGGCTCAACATGATCGCGCACCTGCTGTCGACCATCCCGTACACCGACGTGCCGCACGAGAAGGTCGTCCTGCCGGACCGCCCCGCACCCTCGTCGGGCTACGAGCGCCCGCCCCGGGAGCTCTCGACGTACGTGCCCGACCACGTCGCCGCGCTGCGCGGCGACGTCGAGCGAGACCTGTGACCGCGAGCTCCACGAGTGCGGGCGTCGGGCCTGCGCTGCGCGTCCGCGTGCCCACGCTGACGCCCAACGTGCGCGACTTCCTGCGCACCGAGGCCGGCTCGGCGCTCGTCCTGCTCGCGGCGACCGTCGTCGCGCTCGTCTGGGTCAACTCCCCGTGGTCGGCGTCGTACGACGAGCTCTGGCACACCACCGCGGGCCTGCACGTCGGCACGTGGGGGCTCGACCTGACGCTGCACGGCTGGGTCAACGACGCCGCGATGGCCGTGTTCTTCACCGTCGTCGGGCTCGAGATCAGCCGCGAGGCGACGCGCGGCGAGCTGCGCGACCGCCGCACGGTCGCCGTGCCCGCGCTCGGCGCGCTCGGTGGGCTCGTCGTCCCCGTGCTGCTCTTCCTCGCGATCACCACCGGGACCGACGTGCAGCACGGTTGGGGCGTCGTGATGTCGACCGACACCGCGTTCCTCGTCGGGATCCTCGCGCTGTTCGGCCCCGCGTGCCCGGACCGGCTGCGCCTGTTCTTGCTGACGCTCGCGATCGTGGACGACATCGGCGCGATCACGGTCATGGCGGTCTTCTACACCGCGGACGTGAACCTGGTGGCGCTGGCGATCTCCGGCGCACTCGTCCTGACGCTGCTCGTGCTGCGCTGGCTGCGGGTGTGGCGGCTGCTGCCCTACGCGCTGTGCGGCCTCGCGCTGTGGGTCGCGGTGCAGGCGTCGGGCGTGCACGCGACGCTCGCCGGCGTCGCGGTCGGGCTGATCGTGCCGGCGACCGCACCCCGCCGCGAGGACGTCGAGGCGGTCCGCGGGTACGCGCGCGACCTCGTCGAGGAGACGACCGCCGACCGCGAGCACCTCGCCGAGCTCGCCGCGCGCGCGGCCGTCCCGGCCAGCGACCGGCTGCAGCGGATGCTGCACCCGTGGAGCGCGTTCGTCGTCGTCCCGCTCTTCGGGCTCGCGAACGCCGGCGTGCGGCTCGACTCCGAGGCCCTGTCGGAGGCTGCGCACTCGCGTCTGACGCTCGCGGTCGTGGTGGGCCTCGTCGTGGGCAACGCGATCGGCATCACGGGCGCCGCGACGCTCGCGATCCGGCTCGGCATGGGTGACCTGCCCGGTCGCGTGCGCTATGGGCACCTGCTGGGCGGCGCGGTGCTCGCGGGCATCGGGTTCACGATCTCGCTGTTCATCGCCGAGCTCGCGTTCGACGACGAGGAGCACCTCAGCCAGGCGAAGGTCGGGATCCTCGCGGGCTCGCTGCTCGCCGCCGCGACCGGGTCGGTGCTGCTGCGCTGGCTGGGCGAACGGCTGCCCCTGTGCTCACCGCCGCGCGCGGCCCCGACGTCGCTCCCGCCCCTGCCCTGGCGCGCACCCGAGTCAGCCGTGGGCACGGGTGAACCGCCGGGCACCGGGGCCTCGTCGGGCACCGGGGCCTCGTCGGAGCTGTCAGGCATCGGGGAGCCGTCGGTCGGCCCCGACGAGTCGACGAGCGCGGACGGTCAGGCCAGCGGGTCGTCGGGGCCGTAGGCCGGGACCCGGATCCGGCGCGCGTCCTGGCGGACGATCGCGGCTGCGGCCGCTCGCAACGAGGCGACCGTGTCCGCGCCCGCACGCACGAACCGGCCCGACAGCGCGTCGAGCTCGCCGTCGCCGAACGCGCGCACCAAGGCGACGACGTCGTCGACCGACGTCCACGCGGTGCGGTCGGCGTGCACGGGCATCGCGGCGGTCATGTCGGTCGCGACGACGCCCGGCGCGAGGTCGAGCGTGCGGATCCCCCGGTCGCGGTACTGCGCGTCGAGCAGCGTCGTGAGCCGCGCGAGCGCGCCCTTGCTGATGCCGTAGCCCGTGTACTGGGTCTGCCGGTTGTAGCCCGAGCCGGAGTTGATCTGCAGGAGCCGGCCCCCGCCGCGCGCGAGCATCGCGGGCAGCACGGCGTGCGCGACGAGCATCGGGCCGCGCACGTTGGTCTCCACGACGCGCCAGGAGTCCTCGACGTCGTCGGAGACGAAGTCCGTCTCGTCGTGCTCGATCACGCCCGCGTTGTTCACGACGAGGTCGATCCGGCCGAGGCCGTCCTCCGCGCGCGCGACCGCGTCGGCCACCTCGGTCGCGTCGACGAGGTCCGCGGCGGCGACCACCACGCGGACGTCGGGCGCCTCCTGCGCGACCTGCGCCGCGGTCTCGTCGAGGTGCGCACGCGTCCGCCCGACGAGCGCCACGTCGTACCCGGAGCGCGCGAGCCCGACCGCGATCCCCCGCCCGATCCCCCGGCCTGCCCCTGTCACCAACGCTGTGGAACTCACGCTCCCACCCTGCCACGCCCACCCCACCCGACCGCACTCCCCGACCCAGCGTCCGCTCCGGCGATGACGGCTCCGGGCCTGAGCAACCGCTGGCTCACCGTGGAGGTAGCCACGCCCCGGCCCCACCGCTCACCCGCCGACCCAGCGCTCGCTCCGGCCACGACCGCCCCAGGCCTGAGCAACCGCTGGGTGGGCGTGGTGGGGGGCGGGTCAGGTGGTGGTGGCGGCGCGGAGGGCGTCGGGGGTGATCGGGCCGGTGTAGCGCGTGCCGTCGATGAACAGCGTCGGGGTCCCGCCGACCCCGTGGGACAGGCCCTCGAGGTAGTCCGCCTCGACCGCGGGCGCCCAGCGCTGGACCGCCTCGCCGACGACCTCGTCGGGGTCGATCCCCGCCTCGCTCGCGTACCGACGCAGGTCCGGGTCGGCGAGGCGGTCCTGGTGCGCGAACGCCGCGTCGTGCAGGTCCCAGAACCGGCCGTGCGCGGCGAACGCCTCCGCGGCGAGCGCCGCAGTCAGCGCGTGCGGGTGCACCTCGAACAACGGGAAGTGCCGCCAGACGAGGCGGACCCGGCCGCCGGACGTCGCGACGACGTCGCGCAGCACCGGCGCGGCCGCGCGGCAGTACGGGCACTCGAGGTCGCCGAACTCGACGATCGTGACGGGCGCCGTGGGCGAGCCGTAGGAGTGGCGGTGCGGGTCGAGCGGCGAGTCCTGGGGCACGGACCCCACGGTAGGGCCAGCTACGGTGGCGAGCGATGACCTCCGTGCCCGCCGATGCGCCCGCCGCTGTGCCCGCCACTGTGCCCGCTCTCGCGCCGCCGGCCGACGACGGGGCGGTCGTCGTGCGGGTCCCGTTCGACGCGCGGGCGACGCTCGCCTACCTCGCCACGCATGTGGTGCCCGGCGTCGAGACCCTGACGACGGACGCCACGGCGCCGACCGGGACGGCCTCGAGCGCGACTGCCTCGAGCGGGACGGTCGAGCGGCTCGTCCCCGACGACGACGGCGGCCTCCTGCGTCTCGTCGTGCACCTCGCGGACGACGAGGTCAGCGCGCGTCTCGTGCCCGTTCCGGGGATCGGGACGGGCCCGCCGGGAGCCGGCGCGACGTCGAGCGCGCGCGTCGTCGAGCTGCTCGACCAGTGGTTCGGGCTCGGTGACGACCTGGCGGCGGTCGTCGAGCACCTGCGGGACGACGACGTGCTCGGGCCGTTCGTCGCCGCCCGGCCGCACCTGCGCGTCCCCGGGCACGTCGACGCGTTCGAGGTCGCGGCGCAGACGGTGCTCGGCCAGCAGGTCTCGCTCGCCGCGGCCCGCACGTTCACGGGCCGCCTCGCGGACGCGCTCGGACCCGTGCGGGCCGACGGGCTCACGCTGTTCCCCAGCGCGGCGCACGTGGCCGCGGCCGACCCCGACGCGCTGCGGGAGGTGCTGCGCGTCCCCGCGAGCCGCGCCCGCACGCTCGTCGGCCTGGCCCGCGCGTGCGCCGACGGCCTCGACCTGCGCGCGACGGACGACCCCGACGCGACGCGCGCAGCGCTCGTCGCGCTGCCCGGGATCGGCCCGTGGACGGCCGACTACCTCGCGCTGCGCGCCACCGGCCTGCGCGACGCGTTCCCTGCGGGCGACCTCGTGCTGCGTCAGGCGCTCGGGCTCGACAAGCCGCGCGACGTCGAGGCGCGGGCGCAGGGCTGGTCGCCCTGGCGTGCGTACGCCGCCCAGCACCTGTGGTCCGGGACGGTGCTCGAGCGGCTCACGCGCGCAGCCGCTTCTCCAGCTCGACGTCGCTCGACGGCTCGTCGGGAGCCACCACCGGGGTGAATCGGCGCTCGCGCAGCAGCGCGAGGGCGTCGGTCCGCGACGGGTCGACCGCCACCTGCAGGCGTGCGTAGCCCGCGGTCGCGGCCGTGGACTCGAGCACCGCGAGCGCGCGCCGGATCCGGTCGCGGCGGTGGCGTCCGGGGACCGCCCACACGCCGGTGAGCTCAGCGACGCGAGCGCCGTCCGCGTGCGTCGCCGCGGGCGCGAGCGCATGGAAGGAGCCGCCTGCGACCGGGACGTTGTGCTCGAACACGACGACGACGTCGTCCTCCGGCGCCCCGCGTGGGGCCCCGCCGAGGTCGTCGGCCGGCGCGACGCCCAGCAGGGGCGTCGCTCGGACGGGGAGGTCCAGGACCAGGGACACGGGTACTCCTCGAGCACGGCACGGACCGGGCGACGACGCGAGGGTCGCGAACGGTGCGCGGACGATCAGGAAAGTGCGGGGTCGGCCGGAGAGGGCCGGACGGGGCCGACGGGCGCCGGGATCGGCGGCCTGGTCGGGCGGGGGTGGCGCGTTCCGGTCAGCGCGGACAGCGGAACGCGCAGAGGTATCGCGACTCGAGATCCATCGACCACGCGCGTACGGCACGGGAACGCGCGGGATGTCCCCGTCGTCCGTGCATGGCGCCTACCTCCGCGGTTCGGGTCTGGATCGACCCGTCGAGCGCGACCGTACGTCCGCCCAGGAAGCCGGTCAACCGGTTTCGCGAGCCTTCTCACGCCTCGACCACCGTCGGTGCGCACGCTCCGCCACGAGCACCGGGCGCCGCCGCGGGCTGCGATCCGGTGACGACGACGTCACGATTGCACCACGTCCACCCCGGCGCCGGGTCCGAGTCCCTACGGTCGCAGCATGACCACGCTGTCTCGTCGCCTCCGCCCGTCCGCGCTGACCTGGGCATCCGCCGCGATGCTCGTCGGGCTCCTGCTCGCCGGCTGCTCGGCGAGCGCCGACGACGCGGCCGACGGCGGCGCGGCGCCCGCCGCCGTCGATGCCGGGAGCGACTCCGCCGCCGACGAGTCGGGCGGGAAGGCGGACGACGACGGGTCGTCGTCACCGAACGAGGCGCGGCTGGTGGTGCAGACCGGGTCCGTGTGGGTCGAGGCCGAGGACCCGCTCGCCGCGGCGCGCGAGCTCGCGACCTACGTCGAGCGCTCGGGCGGCCGCGTGGACGCGCGCTCGGAGTCGGCCGCGAGCGCCGACGACGTGGCGACGGCGTCGCTCACCATCCGCGTCCCGGCGGCCAAGGTCTCCGCGACGATCCAGGAGCTGGGCGAGCTCGGCCGGGTCAGCAACGTGGACCTGCGGGCCGAGGACGTGACCGACGCCGCGCAGGACCTCGACGCCCGCATCCACGCGCTCGAGCTCTCGGTGGCGCGCATGGAGGCCCTCATGACCTCCGCGACGACGACCAAGGACCTGCTCGACGCGGAGGCCGCGCTGTCCTCGCGCCAGGGCGACCTCGAGTCGTTGCGCTCGCAGCGCGCACGGCTCCAGGGGCAGGTGTCGCTGTCGACCATCGACGTCACCGTCTCCGGGCCGGGCACGCTGCCGGTCGAGACGGCCGAGAGCTCCGGCACGTTCCTGTCGGGCCTCGAGGCGGGGTGGGACGCCCTGGTCTCCACGATCTCGGTGACGATGGTCGTCCTGGGCGCGATGCTGCCCTGGCTCGTCGTCGTCGGGTTGCTCGGACTCGTGGTGCTCGCCGTCCGGCGGCGGCGCCGGACGGTCGCCACGACCCCCGAGCGCGAGCCCGTCACGGTCGCCGCCCCCGGCACAGGTGGCGACGAGGCTCCGCACCAGGACTGAGCCGTCCGGCCGTCGGCGTCACCCGGACGTGTCGCCCGCACGGGCGAGGCCCTGGCACCCGGTCACCCGAACGATCACTCGTGCGGGCCGCGCGGGGGACGCCCGGCCGGCCGTACGGTCGAGCGGACCGGCGGGAGGGCCTGGGACGTGAGCACCGTGAGCAAGGACCCGCGGTGGCGGGAGGCGGAGAAGTTCGCCGAACGCCACGCGCGGATCGTCCTCGCCCGGCTCGACGCGCACGTCACGACCGCGCCGCAGGACGGTGCCCTGGACCTCGTCGGCGAGGACCTCGCGGCGTTCGTCGAGCACTACCGCTCGCCCGTCTCCCGCGAGACCGTCGAGCGCCTGCACCGCGCGGCGGGCGGACGGACGGCCGTCTGCTACTCGCGCGCCGGGTACAGCAAGACGGCGGTCCTGTGGGCCGACGAGCATCGCGTCGCGCTGTTCGGCTACACCGACGTGGGCCACGCCGCGCCGCTCAGCTCGTACGCGTCCGAGCTCGTCACGCGCGCGCAGGCCGAGAGCGCCCACCACGTGCGGCTGGCCGCCGACGTGGTCACGCGCCACCAGAGCGCGCTGCGGCACGAGGCGGAGCGCCGCGAGCGCGAGGCCCACGCGGCGGCGCTGCGCGCCCAGCAGGCGCAGGAGGCCGCCGACCGGGCCCGACGGCGCCGCCGCGAGCTCGACGAGGCGACCCTCGGCCGCACGTTGTCGCTCCTGCTCGCGCAGCGGATCGACCCGACCGCCCTGCACGTCACGGTCCAGCGCCTGGCGTTGTCGGGCGTCGTGTCCGCCGTCGCCGCGGGGGCCGACCGACTCGGTCTGGCCGAGCGTCCGCACGCCGTCGCGCTCGTGCGCACGATGTTCGACGAGGCCGCGGGCGCGCTCGAGGTCGCGACCCCGCCGTGGGCGCACACGACCCCGCAGTACCGGGCCGCGCGTGCCGCGTTCTACCGGGCTCAGGACGCGCTCGACGCGGCGGACGGTTTCGGGGTCGCGGGGCACGTCGCGCCCGACGACGTCGCGCGGCACCTGCACGAGGCCGAGAAGTGCTGGCGTGCGGTGGTCGCCGAGCTCCTCAAGGCGCAGGGCGTGCCTGTGCCCGACCTGCCGAGCCCGCGGCGGCCCGCCCTGCGGTAGCCCTGGGCCG
>NZ_LFKW01000039.1:8330-42735 GCF_001040865.1 Cellulomonas sp. A375-1
TCCCCGGTGGCTGTGACCGACGACACGACCAAGACACCCGACGGGGCGCCCGCCCCCGCCGAGCCCACGGTGCCCACGGAGCCCGACGGTGCGGACGGCACCGACGCGACGGCCACGGCCGCTGCGCCCGTGGTCGACAGCGAGCCGCTCGCCCCGCCGGAGCCTCGCGGCGTCGCCGCGTGGGCCGGTCCGCTCGTCGTCGCACTGCTCGCCGCCGCGACGTACGTGACGTACTCGGTGCTGCAGTGGCGCCGGTTCGAGTCGCCGTCGTGGGACCTGGGCATCTTCACGCAGCTCGCCCGGCGGTACGCCCACCTCGAGGCGCCGATCGTCACGATCAAGGGCGACGGCTTCAACCTCCTGGGCGACCACTTCCACCCGCTGCTCACCGTGCTGGGCGTGCCGTACCGGCTGTTCCCGCACGCGCTCACGCTGCTCGTGGTCCAGGGCCTGCTGTTCGCGGCGTCCACGTACGTCGTCGGCCGGCACGCGGTGCGCCTGCTCGGCGCGTTGCAGGGCACGCTCGTCGGTGCCGCGTACGCGGTGAGCTTCGGGCTGGTCGGCGCGGTCGCCGCGCAGTTCCACGAGATCGCGTTCGCGGTCCCGCTGCTCGCCCTGTCGCTCGTCGCGCTGCTCCGCGAGCGATGGCTCGCCGCCGCCCTGTGGGCCGCTCCGCTCGTCTTCGTCAAGGAGGACCTCGGCCTGACGGTCGCGGCCCTGGGGTTGGTGCTGTGGTGGACGATGCGCGGCCGGGACACGCGGCGGCCCTCGCTGGGCCTGTGGCTCACCGGGTGGGGATTCGGGTGGACGGTGCTGTCGACCGCGGTGCTGATCCCCGCGCTCAACACGCAGGACCAGTGGGACTACGGCTCCCGGATCGACGTCGTCGGCATCGCCACCCACCCGTGGATGGCGATCACGCTCCTCGTCGACAACGGCAGCAAGATCATCACGCTGCTCCTGCTCGTCGCGATCACCGGGTTCATCGGCGTGCGGTCCCCGATCCTGCTCGTCGCGCTGCCGACGATCATGTGGCGCTTCTACGCCGACAACGGCTACTACTACGGCCACACGTGGCACTACAGCGCGGTGCTCATGCCCATCGCGTTCGCGGCGCTGCTCGACGGCGTGCTGCTGGCACGCCGCTCGCCCCGTCCATGGCTGCGCCGGTACTCGCTCGCCGCCGCCCCCGTGGCGGTCGCGGTCGCGGCGATGCTCGTCCCGCAGCTCGACGTCGCGCGGCTGGGACGGCCCGACGACCTGTGGGCGCAGTCCGACCGCGCGGTCGAGGCGCGGCAGGTGCTCGCGACCATCCCCGACGACGCCACGGTGGAGACCGACATCGGGCTCATGTCGTACCTGGTCGACCGCACGGACGTGTTCTACGTCGGGAACGCGAACAACCCCGTGCCCGACTACGTGCTGATCGACCAGTACGGCGGCGGGTGGAACCCGGCCCCGAACGACGCCGCGCAGTACGCCCAGGACCGCTTCGCCGGGACGACGTTCCGGATCGTGTACGACGCCGGCGGGTTCCAGCTCGCGCAGCGCACGAGCTGACCCCCGCGGGTTCAGCTCCGGGCGGTCGCGTGCTTGTCGTGCCGGGTGCCGGCGCGCTCGTCGGCCGGGTGCCCTGGGACGACGAGCGGGTCCGTCGCCTCGACCAGCGCGCGCACGAGCGGGTGCCACGGACGGCGCGCGGGACCCGTCAGCACCAGGTCCCGCGTCGCGCTGGGCGTCAGCGGGCGCATCACCACGCCGGGCGGGAGCAGCCCTCCCCCGAGGCTCGGCATGATCGAGACGCCGATCCCCTCGGCCACCATGCGCACCATCGTCGCGAGCTCGCGGACGCGCTGGTCGGCGCGGTACGGCAGGCCGGCGACGGCGTGCAGGCGGCGGACCTGCGCCTCGCACCCGCCTCCGGAGACGAGCAGGCCGTCCTCCTGCAGCTCGGCCAGGTCGATCGCGGGCTCGGCGACGAGCGGGTGGTCCGAGCGCACGACGGCGCGGAAGTCGTCCCGGCCCACCAGCACCCCGCCCGGGTGGCCGACGTCGGGGTCGACGAGCACGGCGGCGTCGACGATGCCGCCCTCGAGCCACTGGGGCATCTCGTCGTCGTCGCCCTCGAAGACCTGGACGTGCACGTCGGGCAGCCGCGCCGACCAGTGCTTCAGGAGTGCGGGCATGAGGCCCTGGCAGACGGTCGGGACCGCCGCGAGGCGGACGGTGCCGCGGTGGCGACCCGTCGCCGCGTCGGCGAGGTAGGCGTCGGCCGACGCGACGGCGGCGCGCGCGTGCGGCAGCAGGCGGGTCCCGAGCGGTGTCGCGGTGGCGGGCGTGCCACGCTCGATCAGCCGACCCCCGGCCTCCTTCTCGAGCGCGGCGACGGCGTGTGACACGGCCGACTGGCTCACGTCGAGCGCCGCTGCAGCGTCGGTGAAGGAGCCGAGGTCGACGACCGCGGCGAGCACCCGGAGCTGTGCGAGCGTCGGCATGAACGGAGTCTATGAGCACATGAACGACATTCGCTTGCCTCATGTGGGCGCGGTCCAGGATCGTCGTGCCGTGACCCCGTCCCCCACCACGGTCCCGCCCGCCGGTCCGACGACCGCGTCGGCTCCCACGCCCGGCCCCGCACCGGCCGCCGGGCGCATCGTCGTGAAGTACGTCGCGCTCGCCCTCATCTGGGGCTCGAGCTTCCTGCTCATCAAGGTCGCGCTCGAAGGCCTGGCCCCCACGCAGGTCGCGCTCGGCCGGATCGTGCTCGGCGGGCTCGCCCTGTTCGCCGTCGCGACCGTGACCCGCCGCCGCTGGCCGCGCGACCCCCGCGCCTGGGGCCACCTCGCGGTGACCGGGCTGCTGCTGTGCGTGCTGCCGTTCCTCGCCTTCGCGTGGGCCGGTCAGCACCTGGCCTCGGGGCTGTCGTCGATCCTCAACGCCACGACCCCGCTCATGACCGCCGCGGCCTCAGCCGCGCTCCTGCCCGCCGAGCGCCTCACCCGCCGTCAGGGGCTCGGCCTCGCGCTCGGCATCGTCGGGGTCGTCGTGATCGTCGGCCCGTGGACCTACCTGGGCGACCTGGCCGAGTCCGCTCCCCTGCCCGCGGTCCTCGCGTGCCTCGGCGCGACCGCCTGCTACGGCCTCGGCATGACCTATCTGCGTCGCTTCGTGACCCCGCTGCATCTGCCGGCCGAGACCGTCGCCGCCGGCCAGGTCGGGTCCGCCGCGGTCGTCATGCTGCTGCTCGCGCCGTTCGTCGCGCGCGAGCCCGTGACGCTGTCGACCTCCGTCGTGACGAGCCTCGTCCTGCTCGGCGTGCTGGGCACCGGCATCACGTACGTGTGGAACACGCAGGTCGTCGCCACGTGGGGTGCGCAGCGCGCCTCGACGGTCACGTACCTGACGCCGGTCGTGGGCGTCGCGCTCGGCATGGCCGTGCTCGGCGAGCACCTCGAGTGGTACGAGCCCGTGGGCGGGGCGCTCGTCGTCGTCGGTGTCGTCGTCGCCCAGGGCGCGCTGCGCCGGCCCGTGCGGCGGGCGTCACATCCGGTTGATTTGGACACCAGCCGCGGCTGACGTATGGTTGGCGAGCCGACGCGGGGTGGAGCAGCTCGGTAGCTCGCTGGGCTCATAACCCAGAGGTCGCAGGTTCAAATCCTGCCCCCGCTACAAAATGGAACAGCCGGAAACGCGCTGACCAGGGGAAACCCGTCCGACACCGGACGGGTTTCCTTCGTTTCTGGGCCTGTTTCCGCTCTCTCCCTGCGCGCACCCTTCCGCGGTGCCCTGCGCAGCGGTGACGTGCCCACACGGCGTGACCTGCGAGTTCTCCGTCATGTCGTCCGCTCTCCCTGGGCAACCCTCTGCATCGCCGCGCATCGGCGTGCCCGCTGTCGGGCAGCGTCGGTCAGCACAGTGCTGGCGCCGCCTGCGAGGGCATCGGAGACCAGCACGGTCCGGTCCGCCGGAGCCACCAGGGCCCGGCGGAACAGGAGAACGACGATGCCTGCCCAGGCACTCAGGAGCGATGACTTCCTGACGATCCGGGACGCCGCCGACGTGTGCGGCGTCAGCATGGACACCATCCGGCGCCGGTTCAAGGACGGCAGCCTGCCGCACAGCCGGGTCAACGAGGGCGATGCGACACGGACGATCCGCGTGCCTGTGGGCGACCTCGTGGCCGCACGGTTGCTGGACGCCGCGCCGGTCGAGGCGAGCGCCCCGCTCGAAGCGCTCGCGGCTCGGCGGTCCGCGAAGCTGGTCGCCGAGCTCGAGCTCACGATCGCAACGCTCAGAAGCGAGGTCGAGCGTCGTGACGACGTGATCAAGGAGCTGCGCCGGCGGGCAGACAGCCGCGACGAGACCACCTCCGAGCTGCGGGAGCAGCTGAGGTTCATGCGCGCGCTCGCCAACGCCGAGCAGCCCGTTGCCGGGCGGGCCGCCTGATGGGCCGTCCACTGAAGGGGCCCGTCGCCGACGGCCAGGTGTGGCGAGTCAGCCTGCCGGTGGAGCGAGGGGCGAAGAAGGTCGTGAAGTTCTCCGACCCGAGCGAGGACGTCGTGCGGGCGTGGTTCCGCGCCGGGAGCGCCGCACTCGAGCGTGGCCTGCCGCTGCCGGATCGGCAGGCCTATCGCGTCGCGCCGGTGACCGTGCCGAACGAGGCCATGACGTCCGAGCGGTGGCGCATGGACGGACCGTCGAGTGGCCACAGCTTGGAGAAGGTTGCCGAGGCGTGGGTGACGCACAAGTTCGCCACCCTCCGGCGCGGGCAGTACGCGCGACGACGGGACGTGGAGCGCGACCTCGCCAGGCACATCCTGCCCGGGCTCGCGGCGCTGGGTTGTCTGACGGTCGAGTCCGTGACTCACGAGGTCGCGGCGCGATTCGCGGCCGCGCTCGCCACGCCCACGTCGAGGCCGGCCCTCCGGCGGCCGATGCCGAAGTCGTGGGCGGGGCTCACCCACGTGACGTTCGAGCAGGCCAGCGAAGCCGGGTACAGCAAGTCGACGATCCGACGGATGCGCGAGAGAGGCGAACTCCCCGGGTATGTCTCGGGTCGACGAGTGTTGGTCCCCGTCGACGAGCTCCTCGCCGCGCGGAAGCACGCCGGCCCCGGCCGGCCGGCTGCCGGCGGCTTGGCGAAGGGGACGGCTGACGACATCCTGGGCACCTTGGAACGCGTCCTCGCGTTCGCTGCGGCGAGTGGCGTCGCACTGACGGGTACCCCGATGTACCAGATCACCGGGGTGCGGCCCGGCAAGCGGACGCCAGCTCCTCCCCGGTCGACCGAGGTCCATTCGGTCGACGACGTGCGGCTGGAGGCGGCACAACTGCACCCGATCCACCAGATCGCGCTGTTCCTGGCGCGATTCCTCGGCCTGCGGATCGCGGAGGTCTTCGGAATCCGGCTCGAGAACGTCTACGACCTGGGGCACACCGGTTGGGTCGACATCAAGGAGCAGGGCGGCCGGTCCTTCTTCGAGAGCGATGGTGAGAGCGCACGGAGCGTGCCGCACGCCGACTGGTCCAAGACCAGCACGTCGTATCGCATGCTGATGCTGCCGCGCCACGTGCTCAACCTCGTCCGGACCGTGATCGAGGTGTTCCACACCGACCCCGAGACCGGCATCGTCGACACGTCGGCGCGCCTGGTGCCGGGCCTGACACGTGAGAACGAAGGGGGCGTAGCGGCCTTCGCAGCCGCCCTCAAGGTCGCGTTCGACGAGGCCGGACTCAGCGGGTATGCCGAGGAGCGAATCTCGCCGCATGGCCTGCGCAAGAGCCTCGCCACGGAACTGGAGCTCGCTGAGCACGTCCGGAGGTGGCCGCGCCACCGTTGGACGGGACACGCGGCGGGGAGCACCGTGCACGAGCAGGCGTACCTGCGCGACCAGCACCTGGGATCGGACAAGGCTGTCCAGATGTGGGCGCCGCTCGTCGCGTCGATCGAGGAGACGATCACGGCGTCGTTCGGAGACTCCCTCATCGTGCCGACAGCGCGCGTGTTCAACTTCGCGAAGACACACCCGCTCAAGGCGCGTGAAGCCCAGATCCACGCCGCGCTCACCGAGCGGGGCTGGCTCCTGGAGCCGGAGGACGCCGACGGCGAGCCGTTGCTGACGACCGATCAGGCGGCGGAGCGCCTGGGGCACTCTGCCGTCGTCGTCCGTCGGCGAATGAGCGACGGCACCTACCCCGCGACCCTCGTCCCGCTCGGCCATCGACGGGTGTGGAAGATGAGGCTTGACGACGTCGAGCGCATCGCAGCGCACGAGGCGGCCAACCCTCCGCTCGTTGCTGTCGCGGACAGGCTCGGCGTCGACTACGCGCGTCTCCACGGCGTGCTGAGCCGAGCGGGCCTGATCCCGGCAGAGCGTGTCTCCGGGGGCGCGATCTACCTCGACGAGGGGACGGTCCGCTGGGTCGAGCAGTGGCACGCCCGGGACCGCGATGTCCGCGCGGCGTCGATGTTCAAGTCGGAGGCGGCACAGGCCCTGAACGTGCCGCTGCGGGCGGTGGAACGGCTGCTGCAGTCGGGGTCGCTGGCCGCCCACGAGGACGAGCCCAGCCGTGTCACGCGCGCGTCGGTGGAGGCGTACCGTCGCCGCCGGCCACGGATCTGACCGGCTACCCCGATGGACCACGAGCGTGCCGTGTGTGACCCTCGGCTCGGAACACGTCACAAGCCCGATGCGCTGCGGGAGGTCGACCCAGTCGTGCGCTCCACGCGGAGCTCCAGAAGGTCGGCTACACGATAGGCGGGTGGATGCTGCTCCCCGGCTCGTCGACCGCTTGCACGACTCGCCGAGGAGCGCGGGACTACCGGAAGGAGGTCGCGACGGGTTCGATCAGGAACAGGCAACCGTGGTCCGCTTCGTACGTGTCGATCTCGGCGACGATGTGCAGGTTGTCGCCGACTCCGACGGCGTCTGTCGCGCTGTCGTTGGTCCAGTGCAGGTCGTAGGTGGTGTTCACGTCTCGGAACTGGAAGGCCGGGCCCGGCTGGGACGTCTCGTTGAATTCGCCGGCCGCGATGAGGATGTCGTAGCGGGTGTCGTACCCGTCGTGGTTGTTCATCGCGACGACGCTGCCGTCGAACTCGATGGTCTGGCCGTGGTGCTCAGTGGCGAACTGCGCGATCGACACGCTGCAGTAGTCGGTGTCGGTGAGGATGGCGGCGAAGTCCGGGTCGGTCGCCGCGGTGATCACGGCCGGCGCGGTGTGGGTCGGCTCCGCCTCGGGCTCGGTGGGGTCGTCCTCTGCCGAAGCTGGCTCCTCGTCGCCGTCCTCGCCGCACGTGCGATCGACGTTGAGGTGCGGGGTACCCGACAGGGGCTCCCCGGGCCCCGGGTTCTGCTCGCACACGGTCCAGTTGGACTCGTCGACGACTCCGAACAGCCCTCCGCCGTCGACGTCGACGTCCTTGGTGAATCCCGCGGACTCGATCGCTGCCAGCGCGGCGTCGAGCTGCAGACCGGTGACGTCGGGCATCGGCGCGCTGTCCTCGGCGGCTCCACACCCGGCGAGGCCGAGCATCAAGACGCAGGTCGCCGCCACTCGGCTCGCTCGCACTGTCGCACCTCTTCGACTCGCCGTTGCTTCCAGTCCCTTTCCTTTCGGTCGCTGTGAACCGATGATTGAGCACTCCGGGTGATCTCAGCGATGCAGCTCGAGGGAAGGACACGTCGCACGCCCCTGTCGGGCGGTTCAGCGGCCGGAGCGGGGTGGGACGGCGATGGGGAGTTCGTGGGTGCCGACCGGCGCTCGGGCGCCGTCGTCTGGGTTGGTGCGTGCGGTGCGTTGGCCTTGGCGGGGGCCGACCCAGTCGCGCAGGTAGTCAGGCGGGTAGACGGTGTTCGAGCCGGGTGGGCGACGGCACTGCGAGCAGATCCAGCCCTCGGGGAGTTCGGGGACGGTGAGCAGGTGGGGCAGGGTGCGGCGTTGGCAGTGCGGGCACATCGGCAACCGCACGCGCCGGGTCTCGGGTGCCATGGGCCGGCGTGTGGGCCAGGAGGCGGTGCGTTCGAGCGGGGGCACGGCGCCGAGGCACTCGCGGGGGTACTTGCCGGGGGTGTCGTTGAGCATCGCGTACAAGGCGACGTCGGTCAGGTGGAGCTTGGCGCGCAGCTCGTCGACGCGTACGCCGTTGTCGCCGGAGCTGTTGCGGGCGATCCAGGCGAGGGTCTCGCGCTTGGTGTTGAGGTTGCCGCGAGCCCAGGTGTCGCTGGGCCAGGACCAAGCGGGGTCGCAGTAGGTGGAGATGATCTCGGCGGCCCACGGATCGTCGTCCCGGGCCGAGGGTGTCTCGCCGTTGGTGGTGGCGCTGAGGTTGGCCAGGACGATGCGGGAGACGGCGGGGATCGGGCAGTCGAGCAGGACACCGCGGGCGGCGTCGGAGCCGAGCAGCCCGGTCAGGGCGGCCATCTGGTGGCGGCGCTCGTTGCGCGCAGTCCGCCCGAGCGTCTCGCGCAGCCGGTCGGTGTCGTCGGCGCCGGCGAGCAGGCGGTCGAGCAGGAGCGCGCGGGTCTCGGGCGTGGCCGCCCTGAGGCGGCCGCGGCTCCCGGCGGAGTTGTGGACGATGCCGTGCACTGGTCCGACGGTGATGTGGCCGCGGTTGGTGCGCACGAGCGCTTCGAGCGTGACGCGGGCGAGGGGGTCGCCGGGGGTGGCGTCGATGATGAGGGTGGAGATCACGGTGCGCACGGCGACGGCCACGGCGACGGGCGCCTGGGCGGTGATGCGGTCGAGGAGCTCGGCCGCGGCGAGGATCTGGGTGGTGTCGGCGGTCAGGCCTGGGGTGTCGAGGCGATCGTCGGCGTCGGGGCCGGCGGCTTGTTGGCGCAGGCTGCGGGCGCGTGAGGCCAGGGCGCGGGCGTCGGCTTGGTAGTCGACGGAGTCGGCGGCGTTCTCGGGCGCGGCGGCGAGCCGGCGGGCGGTGGCCGCCTGGGCCTCGAGGGCGTCGGCGCGGGCGTGCAGGTCAGCCCGGTGCTGGTCGCCGATGACGGGGCCGGGGCAGGTGGTGGCGACGGGGGTGCCGCCGACGACGGCGCGCAGCATGCGCGCGACCTCGCGGTGCAGCTCGTCGGCCTTGACGCGTGCGAGCAGCTCGCCCTCGTAGGTGCCGAAGCCCCGCACGACCGGGCCTCGGCCGCTGGTGTCGATCGGCCGGGCGCGCAGGATGTAATCGCGGTCGTCGGCCAGCAGCCGCCACTCCCGCCCGTCGGCGAGGCGGTGCCCGAGCCGCAGCAGCGGCTTGACGTCGCTGGACGGGGTCCCGGAGGACTTCGGACGCGGGGTCAGGCGTTTGGCGATGGCGGTGCGGATGAGCTCTTCGTCGTGCCAGCCACCCTCGGGAACGGGAAAGCGCAGGGTGAACCGGAACTCGCCGAGGTCGTCGATGTGCTCGCGGTGCACGCGCTGGCCGGCCATCTCGCGCAGGCCCGCGATGGTGTTGCGGTGGTGGTAGACGTAGGTCCCGTCGAGGTAGGTGGGCAGGTGCTGCCACAGGCGCCGCACGGCGCTCGGCACGTCGTGCACCTCGTTGACGAGCTTGGGGTGGGTGGTGCGGCCCGTGGGCTTGCGGGTCCGCACGCCCAGGCCCGCGAGGATGTCAGCGGCCTCGTGCTCGCTCATCCCGGACGCGGCGGTCTCGATGATCGCGCGGACCTGCGCGCGGGCATCCTCGTCGACGGCCAGCACGCGGCGCTTCCCGTCGCCGCAGTACTCCTGCTTCACGCCGGGGATCGGGTGGTCGCCGCCGCGCGGGAAGCGTCCGTTCTTCAGCTCGTACAGGGTGCCGATCTGCAGCCGGTACAAGGTCGCCTGCCAGTCGGAGTGCGCGCCCTGGGCCAGGACGTCCCACAGCATCTGGCCGCCGGAGTCGGCCACGACCATCCCCTGGTGGTTCTCGGCGCAGTGCACGCGGGTCCCGACGGCGATCAGCGCGGCGCGCAGCGGCGAGGACAGGTCCTTGTTGCGTACGAGCCGGCTGAACGGGCCGGTGTGCAGCGCGGCGGGCCGGTGCTCGCGGACCAGGCGCGAGAGGGTCGCGACCCACGCGTTGCTGCCCTTGCCCGCCATCGCCTCCTTGCCCGCGGAGATCAGCCCGTAGACGACCATCACGTTGCCGACCTGCACCGACCACGCGGCCGGCCGCCGGCCCCGGGTGTCGGCGTACAGGGGCTGCGCGCGCAGGTGCCGGCGCAGATCGTCGCCCTCGGCGCCCGAGCGCATCACGTTCGCGCCGTGCTCGACCAGTACCTCCAGGCCGGGGAACGCGGGCACGAGGGGCTCGAGGACCTGGGCGACCATCCCGTCGAGCATCGCGTAGTCGTACTGGTCGCTCTCCCGGATCGCGACGAGCGCGTCGAGCCCGAACTGCGCGCCCACCGGCGCGGCGACCTCGACGGGCAGAGCGGGCTCCACGGTGCGGCGCCCGGCGAGGCGCGGCGTCGAGGCGATAGCGGTGCGGAGGTCGAGCGAGGTGCCGGTCATCGGTGGCGCTTCCTGTCTAGGGGAGGTGGTGGGCCGTGTTGGCGGCGTGGCCGTCAGCGGGGCTGAACCGTGACGACGTGTCACCACCCGGTTCAGGAGGCGGGGCCTGGCGCGGCCGCGAAGTCCGCTTCGAGCGGGTCGGCGCAGTCGGGGCACAGGGCGAAGCGGGCGGGCGTCAACGGCACTGTGGTGTGGCGGACGAGCACGATCAGCTCGTCGAGCGAGGCGCCCGTCATCGGACGTGCGTCGGCCCGGACGGCCAGATGCGCGGGAAGGTGCGTCGTGGCGGATGTCATGACGGGAACAGTTCGGCCGGGCGGCCCGCACGCACGCCAGCACTTTCGGCGCCCCGCATGCGCCGCCCTGGACGGCGTATCTTCTCCACTTGTTCGCATGCCTGATGCGCCGCCCACTTGGTTCGAAACAGTGCGCATATGCGCAGGTCAGGTGGCGAAATGAGTTGCCGACGCAGCGCGGGCGGCCCGCCAGCCGCCGAGGGCATACGCGGGCAACGACGCGAGGTCGCACATGCGACGCGCGCACGGCGCACATGCAGCGGCGCGCCGCAGCACGCACGCCGTGCGGGACGGCCGCGCGAGCGCACTGTCGCCATCGCTCCGGGACGCGTCAGTTCCCGGCACGACTGGCCCTCGTGGAAACTCCCGTCAGATGGGATACGTCAGCCTGCCCACCCACCGGCCGCGAGGGGGTGGGCCGGGACGACGCCGAACGGTCGGGGCGGCCCCAGGGAGTCGTGTCGCGTCGTCACCGTGAGCACCGGCGAAGGCGACCCGGCTTACGGATCTCGGCCCGGCGGCTGCGACCAGCACCGCGCGCAGCGCGGCTACGGCCCGGACCACGGCGCGAGGCGAGACGGCCACGGCGGGCGACCCACTATGGATCAGGAAGTAAGAGGCGGCCCGCGGCCACGCACGCACCGCCGCGACGCTCTGGGCTTCTCTTCGTCGTCGCACCGCCGGCCGACGACGAGCAGCGCGCGTCGACGGCGACGCAGCCGCCGCCCCCGGAGATCGGGAGCGGCGGCCGTGGTCAGTCGTCGAAGCAGGGACATTGGGACCAGCCAGGAAGCTGGCCCCACCTGTCGCCCGGGTGCGGCACCCAGTCGCGCTCGTAGGCCTCCCACGCGGGCAGGAGGTGCTCGACGACCGCGCGCGGGAACCGCGTCACGAGGTCGTGCTCGACTCGTGCGAGCCTGCGTTCGGCGGCCTCGAACTCCCCGGTACGGCCGTGGCTCGCCGCGGACAGCACGTCCTCGAGCACCAGCCGCCGTTCGACGATCAGCCGGCGCCGGTCCCGGAGCCCGGCCAGCTCACCCGGCCGGGTGCGGTCGAGCACGTGCCCGACGCGGTCCCACGGCCACCAGGGCGCCATGTCGCCCGCCTCAGGACGCTGCCGGGAACGAGCTCCGGCATCGCGCGCACGACTCGGGCGCCGATCCGGGCGCGTGCTCGCGCGCGGCGTCGTCCTGCGCCCACCCGGCGATCCGGCGCCCGTACAGCCGCGCGTCGCAGGTCCGGATCGCGGACTCGACGTCCTGCAATGCGGCCAGGAGCTCGCTCGCGTCATCGTCGTGCGACTCCGCCGAGCTGACCTGCGCCGCGAGCTGCTCACGGCGTGCCAACAGGATGTCCGTGGTGCGGCGTCGCACGTCCCGCAGAGCGAGCGTCGGGCGCTCGGACGCAGGGGCGAGATGGAGGGTCATGCCTTCTCCTTGGGTTCATGCGGCCCGCTTGTGCGGACCTCGGCCGGGAGGCCGTGCATGAACCCGTGGGCGCCGAACCCGCGCCCACCATCAGGGACACCCCGATCGGCGTATCGCAGTGAGCAACGGGATGACTTCGGACGCAGGACGCGACGCTGCGCGACCAGGGTGGAACGACACCACGGTCGCGAGAGCCGTCAACGATCGTCACGCCGACGATCGAGCACACTCAGGGTTCGGCGTGGATCCTCACGCGATCACTAGATCTCCGTGAGCCGCGCGGAAGGATTCGGGTGACCACTCTCGGGCGCCACCACGTCGTATCCGAGGGCTTGCAGCGCTTCGGCGGCAGCAGCCGGGTGATCACGGACGGCGGACTTCACCTGCGTCGTCCGCCACCTGTGACGCGCCGCCTTCACGGTGGCGCGCCAGTCGGGAAGAGCGTCGACGCCGAGTTGCTCGACCAGCATCTTGAGCACGTCTTCGAGCGCCGGACGAAACCTGTCGCCGCCGACCGGGAAGTGTAGATGGTCAGATCGTGGCACGAGACCGCCGTCGATCCGGTCGTTGCGGCGCCGGGACGTCCGGCTGCCGTCACCGCCGAGTGACGCGAGCGCGGCGAAGTCGCTCTGGTCGCCGACCTGCAGGTGCGCTCGTGGCATCGCGCTCGTGTGGGCGGCGTCGTACTCGTATCGGAAGAGGGGCTGGCCAGCCGCCGGCCCGAAGTACACCTTGATCGCCGACGTCTCGATCCGGATGTGAAGTCCGGTGCGATCGAGCTCTCCCTTGAACCGGGCCGTGAGCGTGACTTCCGAACCCGAGCTCAGCGGTAGACAGATGCCAGTCTCAGGGCTCTGTCGGACGACGAACTGTCGCCGTCCACTCCCCTCGAGGATGGTGGCTTCGAAGGGGGTGACGCCGTCGATCACTCCGGCGACGGTCCGGGTGATCTCGGTAGCGAAGTCGATGGCTTGCTCGTCGAGTGAACGAGAAGCCGGGCGGTTCACTCGACGTGCTCGCCGAGGAGGAAGTCCAGGTCGTCGAGTTCGGCGAGTGCAGCCTCTTCGGCCGCATCGAGTTCGTACCGTGCGCTGCGATCGCGAAGACTCTCAAGCGACGTGCCGAGGTGCCGGAGGATCGCGTCACGCCGAGCGACGGCATCATCGACCGTCAACTTGTGGAGAACCCCCATGGGTGCCATGACGCCCCTTCCGCGCGGTGAGTGCACAGCCTGACATCTACGTCCGACATGCGTCGCTCGGAGTCTGCCAGTCCATCATCTCTCGCCGTGGGAGATCGGCTCGTCGAGTGTCGATCGTTGCGGCTTCGCCCCGTGTCGCTCACGCGCGTGACTCTTGGTGATCACGGCGCGGTGTCGTCGTGCAGCACGACGCGGGACAGCTCGATGTAGTCGCCGCGGCGCCAGTAGTGCAGCCGACGTGCGGAGGGCGTGTTGCGTTGCAGCGCGACGCGGTAGCACACGGCGCCGTCCTCGCGGGTGACCGCGGGTGAGCCGCCGCCCTCGGTCTGGCGCAGCTCGTGGTGCTCGCGTGCGGACAGCCGGGCCGGGTCGGCGACGGCGACGTCGGCCACGACCTCGGCAAGCTTGCGCCAGGACACCGCGCCCAGGTTCGCGAGGGAGTCGGCGAACGCCTCGCCAGCGACCCAGGGGCGAAGCGGCCACCGGTCCTTCTCCCCGGCGGGGATACGGCGCGCCCAGGCCTGTGTGACGCTCAGGCGCAGCGCGTCGACGGGGTCGGTGAACCAGGCGAGCGGGTCGTCCTCGATGGTGTCGCGCGCGGCGAGGGCCTTCGCCTCGGACTCGAGCTTCTGGCGGCGACGGTCGGCCTGCCGGTACTTGTCACGGTAGGCACGCTCGTTGCGCTCGGCGGCATCCAGGTCGTGTTCGAGCTGTTCGGCGTGCTGCCGTAGGCCGGACAGCTCCAAAGCGGCGCCGGAGGCCGAGTCGAGCCGTCGCTTCAGGTCAGAGATCTGGGCGCGGGCGGCGGCCAGTTCCGGAGCGAGGTCAGGTGTCGATGCGGGGCCACGAGCGGGAGTCGAGACCGCGAGGTCCGCGTCGGGTGTGATGCCTGCGGCACGCTTGGACAGAACGTCGAACGGTGTAGGGCCCCGCCGTGCGGGAGCAGGCTCGACGGGCGCAGGGCGATCGGGCGGCGTGGCGGCCCAGACTGCCGGATGAGGTTGATCCACGGCGGGGCTGGTCAGGTCGGGTGCTGTGACCTGGTCGGACAGGACGACCTCGGGCGGTTCGGGAGGGGCCAGCCACGGCGGGCCGGCGGCGAGGATCGACGGAGCAGGTAGCGTCGGCTCGTCGTCGTCGACGTCCAACAGTGACAGCCGCGGCGGCGCGACGCCGGTGAGTCGGGCAACCACCACGTCCCCGATGGTGAACAGCGCGCCGAGGCTGTCGAGGTCGTTGCCCGTCACGTCCGCTGCTGGTGCGACGACGTCGAGGCCGGGTGTGAGTCGCAGCGTGAGCGACGACGTGGCCACCTCCCCGACCTCGGCGAGCACGGCCGACCCGGGAACGTACGTGTCGGGCAGCGTTGGGTGATTCGGTGGTTCGTCGGTGACTTCGAGGTCGAGCCGCCGGGTCTCGGGATCGACGCGCCCGCGTAGCCGTTGACCTTGCGTGACCAGGCGACTCAGCGGCACCTCGAAGCCGGTGAGTTCTTCCCACAGCGAGGCCATCGCGCCGTCGTCGAGCCGGATCAGCGCCCGGCTGCCGACAACGCCGACGACCGTTCCCGTGACCAGCGGACGTGAGGATGTGGCCATCTGCGGCTGGTACAGGCCTGCAGCTACGGCGGCGGCCATCGCGTCGCCCACGAGCTGGTCGGTCACGCGCTCGCACTCACGCTCGGAGTACGCGAACCGCAGCGGAGCGGCGCGGGGCGCGGTGACCCAGCCGTGGTCGATCGGGTAGACACGCGCCGCGCCGCCGTAGACCTGCGTCTGCGGCGGCATCTGCGAGGAGAACGCCCACGACACGTCGGACGTCGGCATGACGACGACCTCGGCAAGCCCCCGCAGGTCTTCCACCAGGGCCCGGACGTCGGCGTACGGCTCGGGCGCGCCGTTCGCGATCGTCACCACCACCACCGGCCAACGCCGGCCGGGCGTCAAGAGGCGATGGGCGAGGTTGCGCGCCGCGTCCTCCGAGGTGATGTCGAACCGGCCGACAGGCACCGTGATCGCGGCCTCGTCGTCGACGACGGCTGTCGTCACGAACTTCGTTTCACGGCTTCGCTTACGCCTGACCACGGTCCCTCCGACATCGACGCGCCAACTCGACACAGCATCCGTCAAGCCTCCGACACTGACGAATCCTGGTCATCCGGGTCGCTGCAGGGTCGATCCGGATACTCGCTTGCCGCGTCCGCGTGGTTCTCGCCCCCAATCGGTGCAGGTTCGGCTCGACACGCCCGCTCGTACGCGACTCGTCGACGTTCCGCTCGGACCGCTCGCTACGATCGGGAAGGCGCAGCGGCGAGTTGAGCTCCGTGGCGTGCGGGTCGGGTAGTTCAGGAATGCGAGGACCGGTGACGACCGAGGACGACGCGATCGTTCGGCTGCGTGCGCACCTGAATGGCGCCAGCGCAGTCTCGTCCCTCTCGGAGTCGTTTTCGATCTTCGCGTTCGAGGCGTTCGAGGACGTGCTCGCCGACGCGGACACGAGGCTCCTGCTCTGGCGCGGGGCTCTCGAGGCGCCTCTGAACGGCCTCGATGCAGAGCACCTGCTGCGGTCTAGGCTCGATCAGCACCATGCTGCTCGGCGGTGTCTGGCGTGGGCCGAGCAGCACCTCGAGGTGCGCGAGCTCAAGCGGCGGACGCGCGAGACGTGGATTCACGTCGATGGGCCGGCACCGTACGCGATCACGGGTGCAGGGTTTGACGCGGAGAGCATGGGCGTCGTGGCGGCCGAGGGCGTCCATCTCCTGCAAGAGCAGGCAGGTGACGACGCCGTCGCACCGATCGTCAAGCAGATGGCGCAGCTTTGGGGTGATCGCTCCGTCGGTGTCCCCGCCACGGAGGCCTTCGTTGACCGGCTGCGAGAACTAGTCCGTGACAACGACCCCGAGTCCGTGTACCTGCGGATCATCGTCGCGCTCTTCGAGGATTTCCTCTCCGACTCGGCCGACGAAACCCGGCGCCGTGGACTCACCGGCTTCTACGACACGCAGGTGTGGAAGAAGCTCTACAAGTTCCAGCGGGACGGCGTTCTCGGTGCGATTCAGAAGCTCGAACGCCACAACGGCTGCATCATCGCCGACAGCGTCGGATTGGGTAAGACGTTCGAGGCCCTCGCGGTCATCAAGTACTACGAGTTGCGCAACGACCGTGTCCTCGTCCTCGCCCCCAAGCGTCTGCGCGAGAACTGGACCATCTACCGCAGCAACGACCTGCGCAATCCGCTGGCCGACGACCGGTTCAACTACGACGTCCTGAACCACACCGACCTCAGCCGCGACATCGGGTTCTCCGGGGACATCGACCTCTCCCACATCAACTGGGGTAACTACGACCTTGTTGTGATCGACGAGTCGCACAACTTCCGCAACAACCCCCAGCTGCGGCGGGACACGAAGACGCGCTATCAGAAGCTGATGGAGGACGTCTTCAGGGCCGGGGTGAAGACGAAGGTCCTGATGCTCTCCGCCACGCCGGTGAACACCCGGTTGGCTGACCTGAAGAACCAGGTCCTGTTCGCCACCGAGGGCAATGACGACGCGCTGGCGGCCGACGGCATCAGGAGCATCGAGTCGACTCTGCGGCAGGCGCAGACCCGGTTCCGCACCTGGCAGGACACTCCCGAGGCTCAGCGCTCCGCACAGTCGCTCGTGAGCCACCTCGGCCTGGACTACATCCGGCTCCTCGACCTGGTCACGATCGCCCGCTCGCGCAAGCACATCGAGAAGTACTACGGGACGTCGGATGTCGGGAACTTCCCCGATCGCCGCCAACCGGTGAACATCAAGTCGGCCATCGACTCGCGTGGCCAGCTCATGCCCCTGGCGGAGATCAACCGCAAGATCCTGACGCTCAACCTTGCGTCGTACAAGCCAATGTCCTACGTCCTGCCAGGCCATCGCGACAGGTACGCTCAGCTCTACGACCACAAGATCGCGGGTTCGGGCGATCGCATCTTCCGCCAGGAGCACCGCGACAACAACGTCGTCCACCTCTTGCGCGTGAACCTGCTCAAGAGGCTTGAGTCCTCGGTGAACTCCATGGCGCTCACCGTCGGCAAGATGCTCCACACGGTCCAGACGACGATCGACAAGCTGGACGACTACGAGGCCGACACGTCGCGTTCCATCTCGCTCGCGGAGATCGAGGGGCGCGACTGGGACGACCTCAACTTCGACGATCCGATGTTCGAGGACGCCGTCGTGGGTTCGAACGTCAAGGTGCTCCTACCTGACATCGACCGCCCGCGTTGGCGCCAGGAGCTCGAGGAAGACCGGGACGCGCTTCGCGAGCTGCTCGACGAGATGACGGTGGTCACTCCGGCGCGCGACCTGAAGCTCGCCAGGCTCAAGGAGTACCTGCGCGAGAAGATCGAGAACCCGCACAACGCGGGCAACCGCAAGGCCCTCGTCTTCACCGCCTTCTCCGACACGGCGGAGTACCTGTACGAGCACGTCGCACCGTGGGCGCAGCAAGAGTTCGGCGTCCAGGTCGCGCTCGTCACCGGTTCGACGACCAAGAGCACCCTGCGGATGCGCCGCACCGACATGCTCGGCGTGCTGACCGCGTTCTCCCCGCTGTCGAAGTCGGGCGACCCGACCGCCGAGCAGATCGACCTCGTCATCGCCACCGACGCGATCTCCGAGGGCCAGAACCTGCAGGACTGCGACACGGTTGTCAACTACGACATCCACTGGAACCCGGTGCGCATCGTCCAGCGGTTCGGCCGCGTCGACCGCCTCGGCACCCAGAACACGAGCGTCCAGCTCGTGAACTTCTGGCCGGACCTCGACCTCGAGTCCTACATCAACCTAGAGAAGCGCGTCTCGGGCCGCATGGCGCTTCTCGATGTGTCCGCCACCGGCGAGGAGAACCTCCTCACCGACGCGGAGCAGAGGGCTATGAACGACCTCGAGTACCGCAGGAAGCAGCTCGAGCAGATGCAGAACACCGCCCCGACGATGGAGGATCTCGCGGGTGGGCTCAGCATCACCGACCTCACGCTGTCCGACTTCCGGATGGACGCTGCTGCCCGAGAGGCAGAGGCGCTCGACGAGCTGGCTCGGTGGCCGCACGCGCTCCACGGCGTCGCGCGGTTCGACGCCTCGCTCGATGCCGAAGGGCTCGGTCCGGGCGCAGTGTTCTTGCTTCGCGTCCGCAATGGCGAGATCCCCCTCCCGCCGGCCTACCCGCTTGCCCCGTTCCTCCTGCTGTACGTCACGGACGACGGGACGGTCGCCCACGCGGTCGACGAACCCAAGCTTGCGCTCGATGTCCTGCGACGGCACGGCATGGACGCACCCACAGTGGACGTCGCCGCGGTCACGGCGTTCGCGAAGCGCACTCGAGACGGCGCCCGGATGGACCACTACCGAGGACTCCTCGACGCCGCCATCACCGCGGCTGCCGGCAAGGGCATCGAGAACCGAGTGGCATCGCTCTTCACAGCCGGCCCGTCCCTGCTCGGCGGAGGAGCGTCCTCCGGTCGAGAGTCCGTCGACCTCGTTGCATGGATGGCGCTCGTCCCGTGAAGCCTGATCCCGCCCGAGTGCTCCGCCTTCCGGAGCGAGCTCGCGTCCGAGAACGGCTCACCAAGAAGCTTCTGCTCGACTCGGCAGCGGAGACTTCTGGCGATCGAAAGCTCATCGGCAGCGTCGTCGCCGGGGCGACTGTGGAGGCGGTGCTCACACCGGCGACGCTCGGCATCGCCGAGCACCGCGAACCAGGGCGACGTGTCCACGACATCGCGGTCATCTCCGTCGCACTCGCGGTCCAGCTCAACAAGAATGACCAAGCGCGAATCCTGGACCTACTCCATCGCTCGATGCCGCGGCCCGTCGTGGTCCTGCTCCAAGCGCCCGACAACGAGACGACGGTCTCCGTCGCGTTGTCACGGGTCAGTCAGACCGACGACTCGCGCTCGGTCGTGGAGGCCGCCATCACGGCCGAAGTCTCGTCCTTGCCGCACGGCTCCCTGAGCCTCGTTGAACTCAACCGCACCGATCTCTGGGCGTACTACTGCGACCTTGCGAGGGCAGTGGTGACCGCAGGCACGGGCGGGAACGCCGACCTGGACGCCGAGCGGTTGATCACCGAACGGCACCGACTCGATGGACTTGAAGCCGAACTAGCCACCGCAACTCGCCGGACACTGAGGGAGAAGTCGCTTCAGAAGCGCATCGACTTGAACATGCATGCGAAGGCGCTGCGAGCCGAGATCGAGGATGTCAGGGGCCTCATCTACGCTCGGCACCAGCCACACCGCACCGACGCACAACCGAGAGCAGGATCGTGACAGAGCCGTTCGAACCCATCGAAGCCGCAACCGGGCCCGGTGAGGCGCAGTCCAACGCGCAGACCCTTGCGCGCATCCTGGGAGAGGCCTTCCCGGAGGTGGTCACCGAGGGCGGCATCGACTTCGACGCGCTGCGTGAGGCCGTCGGCGAAGAAGCGTCGTCGCCGGTTGCGGAGCGATTCGGACTCTCATGGCCCGGCAAGTCGGCGTCACGCCGCCTCGCTCTGCTACCGCCGACGGGGACCCTTCTGCCGCGTCCAGACAAGTCGGTGGACTGGGATTCCACGAAGAACATCTTCATCGAAGGTGACAATCTCGAGACGCTTCGGCTGCTCCGGCGCGCCTACGCAGGCAAGGTCGACGTCATCTACATCGACCCGCCGTACAACACCGGCAGCGATCTCGTGTATCACGACTCCCGGGTAACGCCCAAGGACGAGTTCGAGGCCCAGGTCGGCGAACGCGACAGTAAGGGCAAACTAGTCAAGAACACGGACGCTTCCGGTCGCCGCCACTCGGCGTGGCTGGACATGATGCATCCCCGTCTCTGGGCGGCAAGGGACCTCCTCAAGCAGACGGGTGTCGTCATCGCCGCGATCGACGACAACGAGCACGCGAATCTCCGACTCCTCCTCGACCAGGTCTTTGGTTCCGAGAACTTCCTCGCCAACGTCGTGTGGCAGGGATCGGGCAAGAACGACGCTCGCTTCACCTCGGGCGGCCTCGACTACATGCTCATCTACGCCGCAAACAAGGGCGTCCTGGTTGCGAACGACGTCCGCTTTAAGGAGCCAAAGCGGGGCTACGACCTGGTGGTTGCCGCCGCGCAGAAGGCTTGGGAAAAGTCCGGCCATAAGGCCGACGTTGCGACAGCGCTCTTTCGGGAGTGGTGGAAGTCCAAGCCCGACACTGAGAAGGGACTCACTAACTACAACGAAATCGACGACCAAGGACGAGCTTTCCGTCGGAGCGACCTCGGAAGCCCGAACCCGCGGGAGAATCTCAAATACGATCTCCTTCATCCCGTGACGGGAAAGCCAGTCGCGATGCACCCCAACGGTTGGCGATACGCCCGCGAAACGATGGATGCCTACCTCGCCGAGGACCGTATCGCATTCGGACAGGACCACACTTTTACAGCCGCGTTCAAGCGGCTGCTTGAGGACCAGGACCTCCAGGCGATCCGCCCCAGTTTCGAGCAGGACCGCGCGGCGCAGTCGCGGCGCCTCGAAGCCCTCATGGGAGAGAACGTCTTTGATTTCCCCAAGGACGTGGGCGTCCTCGCGACCTGGATCGATGCAGTGACTCAATCCAATGCAGAAGCAGTTGTCCTCGACTTCTTCGCCGGCTCGGGCTCGACCGGGCATGCCGTGATGGACCTGAACGCGGCCGACGGAGGCCGCAGGCAGTACATCCTCGTGCAGCTCGACGAGGCCATCGAGCACCCCAAGTACAGTTCGATCGCTGACATCGCGCGTGAGCGTCTGTGCCGCGCTGGAAATGCAATCTCGACCGAACGGGGTCTGGACTCGGGTTCGCTCGATCTGGGTTTCCGGTCCTACTGCCTCGCCGAGTCGAACGTCCGCAAGTGGGACGGCGCCATCGGCGAGCAGTCGCTCGAAGATGCGGTGGCTATGGCGGTCGACAATCTTCTGCCCGGCCGCACGACCGACGACCTGATGGTCGAGATGATGCTGCGACTCGGCGTCGAACTGACGATCCCTGTCGAGAGCCGCGAGGTAGCTAACTCTCCGCTGTACAGCCTCGGTGGCGGCACGATGTTCGCCTACTTCGGGACCGGCATCACCGTCGATGAGTCGAAGCAGATCGCTCAAGCGATCCGCGGGTGGCGCGATGAGGAAGGGCCAGTCACCGCGGCGGCCGTCATCGTTCGCGACACCGGGTTCGCGGACTCCGGTGCGAAGCTAAATCTCGCAGCGGCGCTCAACCAGGCTGGCATCACGAATCTGCGGAGCATCTGATGGCGGCCGAAGCATCGTCGAGCTCGTGGAAGTTCGAGTCGGACCTGGCATTTCAACGCCAGGCTATCGATGCGGTCACCGGCCTGTTCAAGGGCCAGGAGTCGATGGTTTCGAACTTCACCGTCCTGGCCAACGCTGGTGTCCAGGCGGGCTTTGATGAGCTCTCGGACCTTGGTGTCGGTAACCGACTTCGCCTGGACGACGACTCCGTCCTGGGGAACCTGCACCGCGTCCAGGGCGCGACCGGGTTGGTGCCAGAGGACTCGCTGCAGTCGATGAACTTCACGGTCGAGATGGAAACCGGGACCGGCAAGACGTACGTCTACCTGAGGACCATCTACGAACTCAACGAGAAGTATGGATTCACCAAGTTTGTCATTGTCGTGCCGTCGGTCGCGATCAAGGAGGGCGTCGAGACCTCAATCTCGCAACTTCGCGAGCATCTGGGCTCGCTCTACGGGAACCCGGCCATGGAGTATTTTCAGTACGACTCCGGAAACCTGTCGCGAGTGCGGGCGTTCGCGGTCGCGGATTCGATCCAGATCATGATCGTGACGGTCGCGGCGATCAATAAGACAACAAACAACATCTACAAGAACGCCGAGGCACTCGGCGGCGAAGCCGCGATCGACCTCATCCGCGCGACCCGGCCGATCATCGTCGTCGACGAACCGCAGTCGGTCTACGGGGACGCAGGCTTCGGGAATCGGAAGGGCGCCGGCCGCAAAGCCCTGGAGGAGTTCAACGCTATGGCCACGGTCCGGTACTCCGCAACGCACCCGAAGGCTGACAAGGCGAATCTTGTCTTCAGGCTTGACGCCATCGCCGCCTACGACCAGCAGCTCGTCAAGCAGATCGAGGTCGACTCGCTGGAGACCGAAGCCTCCGGAACCTCGGCCTACGTCAAGCTGATCGCGACGTCCCGATCCAGCGGTAACTTCAGAGCCAAGATCGAGGTCGACCCGGACTCGGGAACGAAGCGTAAGACGATCACCGTCGGGGTCGGCGACAACCTGGCTGACGAGACGGGCCTCGAGCGCTACCGGCACCTGGACGTCGAGAACATCGGCGCGGGCGACGACCAGTGGATTGTGCTATCCACGCTGGCAAGCCGGCTCAGTGCGGGCGAGACGCTGGGCGACGACCTGACTGCCGAGGAGCGCGCTCGGCAGATGATCGCCCGCACGATCCGCCAGCATCTCGCCAAGGAGGTCGAGTTCGCTGAGCGGGCGAAGGCTGGAGCGCCCAAGATCAAGGTGCTCAGCTTGTTTTTCGTCGACGCGGTCTCCAAGTACCGCGTCTACGAGGACGGTCAGGAGCGGCTCGGTGAGTACGCCCGGATTTTCGAGGAGGAGTACGCGAAGATCGCGGCCGAGTCGAAGTACGCCATCCTCCGTACCGTGAAGAGCACCCAGGAGGTCGCGGCCGAGGCGCACCAGGGCTATTTCTCGATCGATCGCAGCAAGAAGGGCGGCGACGTCTTCGTCGAGACGGCGGAGACCACCGACAAGGGGCGGCAGCAGGCCTCCCTGGCCTACGAGCAGATCATGAAACAGAAGGAGTGGCTCACCACCCCCGGAACGCCGATCCGGTTCGTCTTCAGTCACTCGGCTCTCCAGGAGGGCTGGGACAATCCGAACGTGTTCCAGATCTGCATGCTGCGGAACATGGGAACCGAGCGCTGGCGCCGCCAGTCCATCGGCCGCGGTCTGCGCCTTGCCATGGAGATGCACCCCGACGGTCACCTCGAACGCGTACACGGCCAGACGATCAACCGACTCACGGTGATCGCCAACGAGGACTACGCGTCGTTCGCCAACGGTCTACAGAAGGAGCTCGCCGAGGATCTCGGCATGGTCTTCGGTCTCATCGCGGTCGACACTCTCGCAGCCCTCACGTTCAAGCAGAGCGACGCCGCCGGCGCGTCCGTCGTCCCACTGGGGGCAGACACCGCCAAGGCGCTCGTCCAGACGCTTCGCGACGCCGGACACGTCGACGCCAAGGGCAAGGTGCAGGACTCACTGCGAGAGTTGGTCCGCAGCGAGCCTGAGACACTTCTCCAGACCATCGCTGCGGCGGTGCCCGAGCCCGCCGTGAAGATGGTCTTCGACGCGATCCGCCGCGTCGCGCGTCCCATCGACATCAAGAAGGCACGCGAGCGCCGCGACGTCCCGCTCGTCAAGGAGCGCCTCGAGAGCCCCGAGTTCCGTGCGCTGTGGGACCGCATCAAGCACCGGACGGTCTACTCGGTCGACGTCAACGAGCAGACGCTTCGCGAGAAGCTGACCGACGCCATCGTCAGTATGCCCACCGTCCCGCGGCGCAAGGCGTCCTGGGTGAGCACGAGGGTCAAGCTCGACCAGATGGGCGTCGGCGAGGGCTCGGCATCGCAGTCCCGAGCGAAGGTCGAGTACGCCGATGCGGACGACCTGCCCGACATCCTTTCCGTGCTCGCCGACAGGACGCAGCTCACGCGCGCCACGCTGGCCCACGTCCTGACCACCTCGGGAAAGCTTGTTCAGTTCAAGCACAACCCGCAGAAGTTCATCGACGAGGTGACCGCCGCGCTCGCGACGGCCAAGGAGGAGCTGCTCGTCGACGGCGTGAAGTACGAGCCGATCCCCGCCAGCCGTCCTGACGACGAGCGTTGGTACTCCCAGGAGATCTTCACCGACGACGACCTCGCCGGATACGTCGGTGTCGACGGGAACATCATCGTCGACGAGCACGGGGAGCCGAAGAAGTTCGCCAAGTCGGTCTTCGAGTCACTCGTGACGGACTCCACTGTCGAGCGTGCCTTCGCGAACCAGCTCGAGAAGGAGAGCGAGGTCAAGCTCTTCGTCAAGCTGCCGTCGAGGTTCCAGATCCCGACACCGCTCGGCGGCTACAACCCCGACTGGGCGGCAGTGATCCAACGAGACGGCCAGGAGAGCCTCTACTTCGTCGTCGAGACCAAGGGCACAACCGAGAAGAGCGCACTGAGGGCATCCGAGCGCCACAAGATCGACTCGGCCAGCAGGCACTTCGAAGCCGTCAGGGTAGCCAACTCTTACGCGGACCTCGCGTACCCGACGCACCCGGTGGTTTCGGTCGCGGACCTCGGCGCGTATGCCGACGTTGCCCCGGAGTTGATGGGCCACCACCGCCATGAGCAGGTCTCGTAGTGGCGTCGCATGCTCGGGCAGGTACCTGGACGCGATCGAGCGGATCGCCACACAGGCACCTCGGCCCTGTGAGGCTACGGTTGCTCGCCCGCAAGCCTGTGAACGGAGCAGTCAGTTCGCGGTACCGGGTCGGTACAGTCAGCGTGGGCTCGGCGGGCGCCTCAGACCGGAGGGTACGAGCGTGGTGACGGTTGTCGAGGGAGATCTCCCCGCCTCGCTCGCTCTTGAGTTGGCTTCCGCACCCGAGGTGGCATGGGACACCGAGACGAGCGGACTGGAGTGGCGATCTGACCGGCTCAACCTCTGCCAGTTGCATGCCCCGGCTGTGGGGACCGTCTTGGTCCGCATCGGGGAGCAGCGGCCCGAGCGACTGGCCGCACTCCTGAGCGATCCGGGCGTCGTCAAGGTGTTCCACCACGCACCTTTCGACCTGCGGTTCATGCGTGTGGCATGGGACGCCCGGGCGTCGAATGTGCGTTGCACGAAGGTCGCCTCCAAGCTGCTTTCCCCGGACGCTCCGTCGCGGGACCACTCGCTTGCTCACCTGGTCTGGACTCACCTTCAAGTCCGCCTCGCCAAGGGCGTGGTGCGGACAAGCGACTGGTCCGCACGTGAACTGTCAGACGCCCAAGTCGAGTATGCGGCGGGCGACGTCGAGTACCTCCTGCCCCTGCATCGGATGTTGCACACAGAACTCGAGAGTGCCGACCTGAGCGCGGTCTACGAGAGGTGCTGCTCGTTCCTGCCGACGCAGGTGGACGTCACCCTCATGGGCATCACCGACGTCTTCGCCTACTAGTCCAACGGCTCCCAGCGTTCACCCCGGAAGAACTCGAACCCGTCGGAAGCAACTGAGTCAAGTTGCGCGAGAACGCGCAGGTGTGCCGGTGCATCAGGTCCATTGACGCGGATCACGGAGACGTCGATGCGCTCGACCGCGGCAAGGCGATGGACGTCACGCACGAGCAGGTCAGGCACGTACCCGATGGGCTGCCCGGACGCGAGCACAAGGATGGCCTCGGGATTGCGCGTGTTCGTCGGCTCCGGCGCGAGCCGAAGCGGCGAACCCGGCTGCAACTCGCAAAGCACCGACTCGAGTCGCTCCGCCGAGATCGCGCTGGGTGACCCGCCGATGACGGGCCGGTTCTCCGGCATGTGCCTGATTCCGTGCACGAGGAACGAACACGTGATTCGACCTCCAACTGAACGGGGCACCGGAAAGAGTTGAAGCGTGTCCCCGTTTCGACGCCCCGACGATCGGGTGATCTGCTCCCAGGGTGTGGCATCGGCAGGGTCGAGCCCGAGACTGGCGACGTGCCGGACGTAGTCCGGACGTCGGGGATCGAGTGCGCGCTGAGAGAAGAGCGGGAAGAGGCGATCGGATCTGTAGGTATGCGTGAGGTCCCCAAAGCCGAGCAGTGGGCGGAACCCGCTCGCATCCTGTACCGCGCGGATGTAGTGGAACGTGTACTCGACGCCGTCGAAGCGAAGCATGCCCACGGGGTAGATCTGCCGCGCGACGGGGTGCTGCCACGCGACGACCAGCTCACTTGCTGCTCCCCGGGCGCGATCGGCCGGTGCCGGACGCCGGTCATGAACGGCGATCACACTCATCGCGGAGCCTCCTTCCGTTGATCTTCAAGAGCTCGCAGGCAAAAGTACGTGCAGGGTCTGACATCGCACTGATCCTGGCGAACAGCGGCTCGGGATCGACCGCTTCGAGCGAGCTCACAGCCTCCGTCCAGTAGGCCCGCGCGTCCGCAGAAGCCATCTCGATTCCGTCGATGGCGAGTTCCACCAGCGTACGCACCGGCTGCGTTGACGTGTTCTCGAACCGCCATGCGCTGCCGCGCTCGGCGTAGGCGACGATGCCGTGCTCGCCCCCGAGCGCTAGCCGACGCTTCCGCTTCTCGTCCAGGAGGTTGAAGCCAAGGCCGCCTGCCTGGTCGTACGAACTGCACAGTCGAACAGGGTCGTCGCCGATGGCCGGAACCAGCACTGACCAGTTCTCGTCGTGCCTGTCCTGGTTGCCGATCCACGCGTCGAGGATCAGGTAGCCGACGAAGACGTCGAACGCGCTGAACACGGCAGGGAGCGCACACCCGGGCGGCGGGAGGGCGTCCTGGAGCGCAGTCCGGATGTTCAGGAGCGAGTGCCCGGGTCGTTGCTTGCGCCGGGACTTGTCGTGCTCGAGCTCACGTGCCGGCTCGAAGCCCGGCACCTGGCGGTCCACGAGGTAGAGCGCTCCAGACTGCACCTGGAAGCTCGTCGAGCCGAGGTCGCGCGAGATGGAGCCCTCGACGCCGTCGCGCAAGGCGAGCTCGACCGTCGCGCACGGAACGGAGAGGTGCTCGGCAAGATGCGAGGCGGCCTTCTCTGACCAGTCCTCGCCCTGGCGGTGTCCGCTCCCGGTGATCGTCACCGCCTTGAAGAGCCACCGAGACTCCGAGTCGTCGAGCCAGAGCTTCTCGTCCGCCCCGACTCCTTCGGTGGCAACGACGGGCCACGTCGACACGTCGACACGCTCGAACGCGGTGGTCATCGGCACGAAGCGAACCTACAGAACGACGACGCGCTTCACGTTGACGTCGGAGGCGAGCGCTACGTTCCACTCACATTCGACGGCCGGCCTGCCGACGAACCAGGTGACGAGTCGCGCAAGGGAGTGCCCGTGGTCACAGCAGTACCGCAGATCGACGCTGATCTGGCGTCCGAGCAGGAGTGGTTCGACGCCGCCCGCGCCGAGCGCGAGACGAAGCGCGAGAGCCGTGCGGGCGCTTACGACGCGGCGGCGACGCCCAAGGACCGGAGTGCGATCAACAGGGCCCAGCAACGCGACGAGACGCTCGGCCACCCTGATGACGACGTGGCGTTCTTGCGGATCGACTGTGAGGACGGCGACGTCTACTACGTCGGCAAGAACTCGATCGTCAGCCAGGCAGGCGACCAGATGGTCTACAACTGGAAAGCCCGTGCGATCCAGGAGATGCGCGGCGCGACGCACAGCGACCCGCGCGGGGTGCACCGGCACCGCGAGTACAGCACGCGTCCGGTCAACGCGATCGCACGACTCAACGACGTGCTGTTCGCCGAGCTCGCAGCAAAGGTCGCGGCGCTCGAAGGCGGCGAAGCCGCACTCCTCACCTCCGACGGATTCCTGCAGGACGTGCTCGAACGCCGACGCAGCCCGCAGATGGAGGACATCGTCCGGACCATCCAGGCGGCGCAGGCCGACATCATCTCGGCAGCGGCCGAGCAGCTGCTCATCGTCCAGGGCGGACCAGGGACGGGCAAGACCGCGGTGGCGTTGCACCGAGTGGCGGCTCTGCTGTTCAACGAGCTGAAGGACGTCGAGCGCGACGACGTGCTGGTGGTCGGGCCCAACGCGACGTTCCTGCGCTACATCGCGCGCGTACTGCCGGAGCTCGGCGAGGACCGGGTCATCCATCAGGACGTGCAGCGACTGATGGACGCGAACGTCACCGTCTCGGTCAAGGAGCAGCCGGAGGCAGCTCGTCTCAAGGGCGACGACCGGATGTGTGAAGTCCTGTCCCGCGGGCTTCAGGAACGCGTGCGGGTCCCGCAGGACGACGTCCAGTTCTCCTTCGACGACGTCTCCTGGCGGGTGACCCTCCAACCGACGCTCGTCGGCGAAGCGATGGTGGACATCGAGACGTCGCCGTACGCTCCGGGGCGCGCCCGGATGCGAACCGCCCTGGAGGCACTGATCCTGCGCGAGGCGCGTAGGACGGACCGGGCTGGCGCGCGAGCATCGAACTTGCGTCCGAAGTCGACAGAGGTTGACGCGTACCTGGAGCGCATCTGGCCGCAACTCACACCGCAGGCGTTCTTGAGGGACCTGTTCGGCTCGCTCGAGAGACTCGTCGCAGCCTCGAGCGGGACCCTCGACGTCGAGGCGCTCCAACTCCTGCGTCGGCAGGCCGCCCCGCGGCTCTCGGAACAGCAGTGGTCGAAGGAAGACCTTCCGCTCCTCGACTTCCTCGCCGACGAGATCACGGGTGAGCGGCGAACCTACGCGCACATCGTCGTCGACGAGGCCCAGGACCTGTCCCCGATGCAGCTCATCGCGATCCGTCGCAGGTCACGGGCGGGCGCGATGACGATCGTCGGCGACATCGCCCAGTCGACGGGACACTGGGCCCGGGGATCCTGGGACGATGTGATCTCCGAGCTTGAGTCGCCGCTTCCGCACTCGCTGGAGCACCTGCGGTACGGCTACCGCGTGCCGCGAGCCGTGATGGAGCTCGCGGCGCGGCTTCTGCCCGAGGCTGCCCCCGGAATCGACGCGCCAACCGTCGTCACCGACGTCGACCGGGCACCTGCCTGGCATCCGGTCGCGACCCGAGGCGACCTCGTGACCACGACGCTGGCCGCAGTCCAGAAGCACAGCAGCAAGGGACTGTTCGTCGGCGTCGTGCGCCCAGAAAGCCACCGCGACGAGTTGGCACACGCCCTCGACGCCGCCGAAATCAGTTGGTCCGACGCCGACGACGGCGAGCTGACCAAGGCGATCAACGTGGTCAGCCCGACCGCGGCCAAGGGCTTGGAGTTCGATGCCGTCGTCGTGCTCGACCCTCAGGCGATCGTCGACGCCGGCCCTCACGGGCTGCGCATGCTGTACGTCGCGCTGACGCGCACAACAGGTCACCTCGACATCGTCCACGTCGACGGCCAGGTTCCGGCCTGTCTGATCGGTGATCCGATCTCCGGCGACGTGGACCACCAGCACGAGCGCGTGCCCGCCGCCACCGAGCACGCGGTCGACATGACTGGCGAAGACCCCAGTGGCGCGAGCGAGCATCGACAGACCGATGTTGAGTTCGCGCCTCACGCCGAGCCCGCGACCGGACGGCAGATCCACGATTCTGCTCAACAGAGAGATCGTCCCTCACGCACGGCCGCATCGACGTCGATCCGCCGATCGGTCGTGGAGACCAACGCGCATCACGTGCTGGACATGCTCGCGGAAGTCGCTCCTGAGCACATGTGGGCTGACATCCTTGACCGGGCACGCGAACTCACCGAGGAGCCGCACGAATGACGAAGCTAGGGACGATCCTCGACCAGGTCGATTCCGGGACGATGCTCCTCCCTGAGTTCCAGCGCGGCTACGTCTGGAACCGCGAGCAGGTCCGCGAGCTCATGCGTTCGCTGTTCCGCGGGTACCCGGTTGGGTCCCTGCTGGTCTGGGAGACCGAGACGAACCCGGGCGCGGTCCGTGGCGGTGTAGCGCCCGGCGCCGGAGTCCGAATGCTTCTCCTCGACGGTCAGCAGCGCATCACCACGCTGTACGGCATCGTGCGTGGGCGAGCGCCGGCGTTCTTCGAGGGCAGGGCGGAGTCGTTCACCGGCCTCCGATTCCACCTCAAGACCGAGTCGTTCGAGTTCTACGCGCCGGCAAAGATGACCAACGACCCGTACTGGGTCGACGTCTCCGGCGTCTTCGCGCCCGATGGCTTGGAGCGGGCAGTTGCCGCCCTCGTGGCTGGCGGTGTCGAGAACGCCGAGGCGCTCTCCCTCATGCTGAAGCTGTCCAAGCTCCGCAACATCCTTGAGCGCGAGTTCCACCAGGAGAAGATCACCGGTGCCGACGTCACCTACGACGTCGTGGTCGACATCTTCAACAAGGTGAACTCGGGCGGGACCAAGCTCTCCAAGGGTGACCTCGCCCTCGCACGCATCTGCGCGGAGGACCCGCGGATCCGCGGCCGCATGCGGAACCTGCTCGACCGTTGGGCCGCCTGGCACTACAACTTCTCGCTCGACTGGCTGCTGCGCAACGTCAACGCAGTGGTGACGGGCCGAGCCCCGTTCAGCGCGCTGGAAGGCGTTTCGTCGACAGCGGTGGCGGACGGGCTCGAGCGCAGCGCCCGGCATGTCGAAGTCGTGCTGCAGACCTTCCAGGGCAGGCTCGGACTGGACCACAACCGCGTCCTCATGGGACGAGGCGCAGTTCCCGTCATCAGCCGCCTCCTCGACAAGTCTGGCGGCGCTTTCGGGACGGCGCGCGAGCGCGATCGGGTCCTCTACTGGTACATCCACGCGGCACTCTGGGGACGCTTCGCGGGTTCTACGGAGACAGTGCTGCAGCAGGACATCGAGGCCCTTGACCAGGGCGGGACGGACGGATTGATAGCCGCGCTCGAGAGGTGGCGAGGCGGCAACCTGACGCTCGAGCCGTACGACTTCGAAAGTTACGGAGTCGGCTCGCGTTTCTACCCACTGCTGTACCTGATGACGCGCGTACTCGAGGCGCGCGATCTCGGAACGGGGATCCCCCTCAAAGCCGAGATGCTCGGTCCGCTCGCCGGACTCCAGGTGCACCACATCTTCCCGAAGGCCTACCTCTACGAGCACGGGTTCGACCGGGCTTCGGTGAACACCGTCGCCAACTTCGCGTTCCTCACGCAGAACACGAACCTCCAGATCGGGCGGAAGGACCCTGCCGAGTACCTTGCGGAAGTGGCCGAGCGCCAACCTGGGGCACTTGAGTCACAGTGGATCCCGACGAACCCGGATCTCTGGCACGCGGACCGGTATGACGACTTCGTCGTTGCACGACAGGAGCTGCTCGTCAGCGCCGCCAACTCGTTCCTCGCTGAGCTCAGAGACGGCAGAAGCGAGGACACGCCCGATCTGCGCGCGCTCCCCGCTGCGTTCGTCGCCGAGACCGACGACCGGGCGGAGTCGATCGCGGCGGCCGTTGCAGGCCTCGAGGCACTCGGGTTCGCGTCGCCGGAGCGCGACTCCGAAGTCGCGGACCCGGAGACGGGAGAAGTGTTGGCGGTTGCCGAAGCGTGGTGGCCCGCAGGGCTACAGCCGGGTCTCGACGTGCCCGTGGTGCTCGAGCTCGACCCGAAGAACGCCAATCTGCCTCGGCTCGAGGAGCTCGGCTACCGGGTGTTCATCACGACGGACGCGCTACTGGGCTTCGCCATGCGGCAGGTCGAAGTCGAGTCGAGCGAGGACGGCTCGGCGTAGTGCGGCCGCTGTCCGGTCGCGATGCCAGGATCGCTGCCACGTATCCGCCCTGCCACCCGACACCGGAGACCCGATGGCCTGTGCAGCCTCGCCGCACGACCCTGGGCACGCTTCGCTGACCAGCGTTGACGTTGTCCTGCCAAGACACCGTCAACGCGTCGCTAGGGTTCCCCCGCTACAAGTGTGGTGTCTCAGGACATCGAGAACGCCCGAACCTGCGTTTCGTGGGTTCGGGCGTTCGTCATTTCCGGGTTCGTGGGTGTTGTGGCTGGTAGTCGCGGGTGGGGTCGAGGGTGAGCTCGCGCAGGATCTCGCCCGGTGGGCGGTCGCTGCGGCGCGTGCGACGACCATGTCGTGGTGGTGGTGCAGGTGCCAGGCGATGGTGTCCGCGCCGGCGGCCGGGCCTCGGGCCGTCAGGTGCTTGCGGAGTTCGACGATGAGCTCGACGACCGGGCCGGGCGTGGCGTGCGGGGAGCTGTGCGGGCGTCGCGAACGAGGCTCGAACGCTGCCTCCCCGTGCACTCGGTAGCGCGTGAGCAGCTCGTAGACCCACGAGCGGGCGGCTCGGTAGTCGCGGGAGACCTGCGCGACCGGGCGACCTTCGAGCACGACAGCGGTGATGACCAGACGAGCCTTCGACATGCCCGGCCATCGTGACCCTCGACGTGTCCGCGATGACTCGGGACACGCTGTCCGAAATGACGCGAGACACCGTCCTGGATGTCCTGAGATCGCACACTGCCCCGGCTACAGACGCACGACGGCTACTGAGACTCCAGGGTCGTGGTGAGCCACCCGAACCCGGGCAGCGCTCGCAGTCGTCCCGTGAGGTCGTCGACGGACAGCCGGGGATCGACGCTGAAACGCACCGCCGTGCCCGTCTCCCCCGTGGGCTCCACCGGCACCAGGCCGCTCGTCGGGATGCCGTGCTCGTAGCGCTGGGTCCACGCCCCGTTCGTGCGACGGTTCGTGTGCATGAGCCATGTGCTCAGTGCGGCGACGACGGAGATGCCCCGCCGAGGGTGGCCGTCCGGCAGCAGCACGTCGTGGGCGCCGTCGAAGAAGCGCACGTCGCGCGTCGCCATGACGGGCTTCCTGATCGGCGCGCCGTCGCGCTGCTGCCGGGTGTCCGTCCCCCGCCCGTCGTCGACGACCGAGACCGACCCGTCCGCGTGCCGCGTGACGACGCACGTGCCGCGCCGTCCACACGCGGCGGCCTCCTCGTCGGCGTAGGCCATGACCTCGAGCACGAGGTGCAGCGCCCCGCCGGGTGCGTACCGCTGAGGGTCGCAGCGGATCGCCTCCAGGTGAGCGTGGTCCACGGCCACAGCCCACTCGTGGGTCGTGGTCACCCAGGTCGCGGGGTCCGAGGTCGGCATGAGGCGCATCGTGGCACGGTCGGGTGACGCCACCTGGGCCATTCGGGCCCGTGCGCCTCAATGTGATATCACTTTGATATCGCACGGATGGCCCGGCGATCGACCTCGAGGAGAGCCCCATGACCGACACCGTCCCCCCGCAGAGTTCCGAGGGCGGCGACCCCGCAGGCAGGCCCGTCGGCCACGCGGGTGCTCGCGTCGGCGTCGAGGAGCGGTCGGCATGGACGGTCGGCTCGGGCGGCGCCGCTCTCGTCCTGCTGCTGTCCCTGGGCCTCGTGGTCGCCTCCATGCCGCTCTTCGCCGCCGCTGACGCGGGAGCGGGCGCGCTCGGGTTCGTCGGGGTGCTCTCCCTGCTGCTCGCGGTACTCGGGTTCTCCGGTCTGACGATCGTCTCCCCCGGGCAGACCAAGGTGGTCCAGCTGTTCGGGCGCTACCTCGGCACCGTTCGGCGGACCGGGTTCGTCCTCACGGTTCCGCTGACGACGAAGCGGCGCGTCTCGGTGCGCGTGCGCAACTTCGAGACCAACGAGCTCAAGGTCAACGACGCCGACGGCAACCCGATCAACATCGCCGCGATCGTCGTCTGGCAGGTGGCGGACACCGCCAAGGCCACGTTCGCCGTCGAGGACTACGCCGACTTCGTGCGCGTGCAGTCGGAGTCCGCCCTGCGACACGTCGCGATGGCGCACCCGTACGACCACGCCGAGGACGGCGAGCAGTCGCTGCGCGGGGCGACCGAGGTCGTCTCCGCCGAGATCGCCGCCGAGGTCGCCGCGCGGGTCGTCATCGCGGGCGTCGAGGTCATCGAGGCGCGCATCTCCAACCTCGCGTACGCCCCGGAGATCGCCCAGGCCATGCTGCAGCGGCAGCAGGCGGGCGCGATCATCGCCGCGCGCGAGCGGATCGTCGAGGGTGCGGTCTCGATGGTCGAGGACGCGCTGTCCCGCCTCGAGCGCGACGGGGTCGTCTCGCTCGACGACGAGCGCCGCGCGGCCATGGTCTCGAACCTGCTCGTCGTGCTGTGCGGCGACAGCCGAGCGACGCCCGTCGTCAACACGGGCAGCTTGTACGCGTGACGGACGACGCCGACGCGCTCGCGTCGGGCGGGGCCACCCCCGCCCGACGCCAGCGCAAGTCCGTGCTGCTGCGCCTCG
>NZ_LFKW01000039.1:42745-72437 GCF_001040865.1 Cellulomonas sp. A375-1
CCGCCGTGCACGACGCGCTGGCCCGCTGGGCCGCCGACGACCTGCGCTCGCTCAACGCTCAGGTCGACCTCCTGCTGCGGCGCGCGCTGACCGAGGCGAACCGCATGCCGCGCGACGCCCGTGCACCCCGACCTCCCGGCCGACCGGCCGCATCCCCGCGCGACGCCGACTGAGCGCGGTCACTCGCACCGACGCCCGCGCGCAGCGTCAGGGGGTGCGCAGCGTCTTGCGCTCGTACAGGCGGCGGGCCCAGAGCCAGCCGCCCACGCCGATCACGACGATCCACGCGAGGCTGATCCACGCGTCCGACCCGACGGGCGTGCCGAACAGCAGCGAGCGCAGGGTCTCGATGAACGGCGTGAACGGCTGGTGCTCGGCGAACCACTGCATCCACGAGGGCATCGACTCCGTCGGCACGAACCCGCTGCTCAGCAGCGGCAGGATCATGATCGGCATCGGCAGGTTGCTCGCACTCTCGACCCCGCGGGCGTAGACGCCGAACGCGACGCCCAGCCAGCACAGCGCGTAGCTGATGAGCGTGAGCAGCCCCGCGGCGCCCAGCCAGCCCCAGACGCTCGCCGGCGCGCGGAAACCCATGAGCAGCGCGACGAGCAGGACCGCGACGGTCGCGATCATGAGCTGGATCGTGTTGCCGAGGACGTGACCCATCAGCACCGCCGAGCGGGAGATGTTCATGGTGCGGAAGCGCGTGATGATGCCCTCGCTCAGGTCCTGCGCCACCGAGATGGCCGGGCCTGTCGCGCCACCGGCGACCGTCAGGAGCAGGACGCCCGGCACGACGTACAGCAGGTAGGACGCGGTGTCGCCGGCGGGTAGCCCAGCGCCCATCGTGCCGCCGAAGACGTACACGAACAGCAGCAGGAAGACGACGGGCAGGGCGATCAAGTACGTGATGATCGGGTAGCGCACGGCGTGGCGGATGTTGCGCCGCAGCATCGTGGTCGCGTCGGTCAGGCTCGGTGCGATCGCGCTCATGACGCGACCTCCTCTCGGGCGGCGTTCTCGCCGCGAACGGTGGCGTCGGGGACGGTGGCGTCGTGACCGGTCAGCGCGAAGAACACGTCGTCCAGGTCCGGGGTGTGGATGGACAGCGAGCGCGCCTCGACGCCGCTGCGGTCGAGCTCGTCCATGACGGCGCGCAGCGAGGCGAGGCTGCCGTCGCTGGGGATCTCGAGCGCGAGGCCCTCATCGTCACGCGGTGCGTGACCGAGGGCGCCGGCCACGGCGCGCACACTGTCCTGGTCGTCGAACTCGAGGCGGATCCGGCCGCCCGGCACGAGCCGCTTGAGCTCGGTCGGTGCGCCCTGCGCGACGATCACGCCACGGTCGAGCACCGCGATCCGGTCGGCGAGCTCGTCGGCCTCGTCGAGGTACTGGGTGGTGAGCAGGATCGTCGTGCCCGCGGCGGAGAGCTCGCGCACGATCTGCCACATCTCGGCGCGGCTGCGCGGGTCGAGCCCGGTCGTGGGTTCGTCGAGGAAGACGATCTGCGGGCGCCAGACGAGGGTCATCGCCAGGTCGAGGCGTCGGCGCATGCCGCCGGAGTAGGTCGCGAGCGGCTTGCGCGCGGCCTCGCCGAGGTCGAATCGCTCGATGAGCTCGGCGACGCGGCGTCGTCCCTCGACCTTGCCGAGGTGACGCAGGTCCGCCATGAGGCGCAGGTTCTCCTCGCCCGTGAGCAGCGCGTCGACCGCCGAGAACTGGCCGGTGACGCCGATCGCGGCGCGCACCGCGGCGGGCTCGCGCACGACGTCGTGACCGGCGACGCGAGCGGTGCCGGCGTCGGGCCGCAGGAGCGTGGACAGGATGTGGACGGTCGTCGTCTTGCCGGCGCCGTTCGGGCCGAGCAGCGCGAGGACGGTGCCCGCGGCGACGTCGAGGTCGATGCCGTCGAGCACGACGGTGTCGCCGAACGACTTGCGCACGCCTTGGATCTGGATGGCCGGGGTCATGGTGGAGGTCCTCTCGTGTGGTCTGGTGGTTGCCTCATGCGGTCTGCGGGTCGCAGCGGTCGACGGTGATGGAGCCGTAGCCGGTGCGCACGCGCACCTCGAGGGCCTCCTCGTCGGGCGCCGGGCCCGAGTCGTTGGCCAGTGCGGTGCGGACGACGCCGTGCCGCGACGACGCGTCGAGCCAGACGGCCGTGCCGCGCCGGACGCCGATCGAGACGTCGCCGTAGGAGCCGTCGACCTGCACGACGCCGCGCGCGGCCTCCCGCACCCGCACCGCGCCGTAGGCGGAGCGGATCGTCGCTCCGCCTCCGACCGTGCGCAGCTCGATCGACCCGCTCGACGAGGCGAGCTCGGCGAGACCCCCGACCGCGTCGACGACGACCGGGCCGTCCGACCCGGTCACGCGCAGCGACCCGTCGACCCGGCCGATGTGCGCAGAGCCGGACTTGAACGACACCTCGGCGTCGCCGGCGACGTGCGTCACGCGCACCTCGCCGTGCCCGCCCACCACGGCCAGGCGTTCGGCTGAGTCGATGGCGAGCTCGCCGTACGCGACGTCGGCGCGCACCGCGCCCAGCCGCCCCGACAAGTGGGTCGCCCCGTACTTGTTCGCGGTCTCGACGGCCGAGCCCTCGGGCACCTCGACGACGACGTCGACCGAGTCACCGGGACCGAAGATGGCGAGCCGGAACGGCCCGGTCACCACCACGCGGTCCCCCACCCGGCTCACCTTGACGCCCTCGGCCGCCGCACGGTCGCCCGAGCGTCGCGGGTTCGACGGCGAGACCGAGACGGTCACGTCCGACCGGTCGCTCGCGACGACGTCGATGCGCCCCATCTGGATCTCGACGCGCACCTCGCCGGTGCCGTCGACCGGGAACGACCTCAACGGACCCACCCCGTGAACGACGTGCCGCGCGACTCGCGCACGGCCGGGCGGGGTTCGAGCGCGAGACTGACCGCGCGCACGAGCCAGGTGTTGAGCGAGATCCCCTCGGCGGCGGCCGCCGCCTCGGCGCGCGTCTTGAGCGTCTCCGACAGGCGCAGCGTGGTGCGGGACGTGGAGCCGTCGTCGGGCTCGTCGGGCGGGGTGGGCGTCGTGGACGGGACACCGCCCGGGCCCTCGTCGGACGCGGGCCTGGTGACCGCGAACTGGACCTCGCGGCCGCGCAGGCGCACGTCGACCGAGCCCGGCGCGAGCTCCCGGGTGATCTCCCCCGCCGCCTCGGACAGCGCCTCCAGGATCGCGAGGCGCGCGGCGGGCTCGAGCGCGGTGACGAGTCGCTCGGCCTGCCCCTGTGCGGCGGCGTCCCCCGCCGCGCCCGCGGCCACGAGCTGCCTCTGGAGCTCTTCGACGTGATGCGTGATCTGCATGACGCCATAGTGACACCACTATGGCGTCATGTCACGCCATAGTGGTGTCGACGTCACGGCGCAGCAGAGAGGGGTCTCCTAGCCGATCGGCTAGGACTTTGCTCCCGGGGGTGCCCCGAACCGCGGTCCTAGCGTGACTGACACGCGACGACGACACGATGAGGCGATCATGAACGACACGCTTGTCCTGGGCGGCACCGGCCTGCTGGGTTACCACACGACGCTCGAGCTGCTCGCGCGGGGCTACTCGGTCTCGACGCTCTCGCTGCCGCTCGACGGCGACTCGTTCCTGCCCGATCAGGTCGACGCGCACTGGGCCGACGTCGCAGACCTGTCCGACGACGAGGTGCTCGAGCTGCTGCGCGGCAAGCACGCGGTGTTCTACGCGCTCGGCTCCGACGAGCGCGTCATACCCCCGGCCCCCGCAGCCCGGTTCTTCTACGAGGCGAACGTCGTCCCGACGCAGCGCGTCGCGCGCCTGGCCCGCCAGGCGGGCGTCGCGAAGTTCGTCCTGTACGGGTCGTACACCGCGCAGTGGGCCGAGCAGTGGCCGGACCTGGACTACCGCGGCCGCAACGGCTACCCGCGCACGCGCCTCGCCCAGGAGGAGGTCGCCTACCTCGAGGGCGACGGCGCGATGGACGTCATGAGCCTGCGCCTGCCCTACATCTTCGGGCTCGTCCCCGGTCAGCGTCCGCTGTGGCAGATGTTCCTCGACATGGACGCCGCGCAGCAGGGCCCGATCGCGGTGCTCGGCGGGTCGACGTCCTCGGTCACGGTCCGCCAGGTCGCCCAGGCGGCGGTCGGCGCGATGGAGCACGGCGAGCACGGCGGCCGCTACCCCATCAACGCCTACGACCTGACCTACGTCGAGTTCCACCAGATGTGCTGCGAGGCGCTCGGCCGCGACCCGAAGGACGTCGTCGTCGTGCCACTCGAGGCCGTGCTGCCCGCCTACGAGGCGGCGCAGGAGCAGACTGCCTCCGCGGGCGTCGAGCACGGGATCCACCTGCCGGACTCGGCGCGGTTCCAGGACCGTGCCGCGGTGAGCGACCCGTCGCTCAGCGCCGTGCTGAACATCGAGCCCGACGACGTCCCTGCCGCCATCCGCGAGTCCCTCCAGTGGTGCGTGCAGCACCCGCGGACGGCCTGACGTGCCGCGCGGGGACGCCGCGCCGGAGCGGCTCGTCGCCCGCGCACTGGAGCTGTTCGCCCGGCACGGGGTGGCTGGCACCTCGTTGCAGATGATCGCCGACGACCTCGGGGTGACGAAGGCGGCCGTGTACTACCACTTCCGCACCAAGGAAGCGGTGGTGCACGCCGTCCTCGCCCCGGCGTTCGCCAGCTTCGCCGACCTGCTGGACGACGTCGAGCGCCACCCGCAGCCGCAGCGCGCGGCGCTGCTCGTCGACGGCCTGGCCCACCAGGCGGTGCAGCACCGCACGCTGTACTCCGTGGTGCTGCGCGACGTCGCCGCAGCGCAGCTGGGCCGCCGGTCCGCGGCGCAGGCCGCGCTGTTCGACCGTCTGCGCGACACGCTCACAGGACCGCAGGCCGACGCCGGCGCGCTGGTCCGCGCGGCGATCTTCCTGTCCGGGCTCGTCGGCCCGGCCGTCGACCCGGCCGTGGCCGCGCTCGACGACGACGCCCTCGAGGCCGCGATCCGGTCCGCCGGGCGCCGGCTCCTCGGTCTCCCCGACGCCGCGGCAGCGCCTGCGCCCGGGCGCTGACCTCGCCACGACGTCAGGTCGCCTCGGCCTCGGACCGGCAGTCACGTCCGGACGTCAGGCCTGCGGCGCCAGGTGGACCGCGAGCAGCGCGACGTCGTCGTCGGGCTCGCCGCCCGGGGTGAGGCGTTCGAGCAGCAGGTCGACCAGGAGGTCCAGGTCGAGCAGCGAGTCACCGCGCGCAGCCGCTCTCGCGCGCGGCAGCACCTCGCGCACGGTCGACAGGAGACGGTCGATCCCCGCGAGCAGGCCTTCGCCACGCCGCTCGATCAGGCCGTCGGTGTAGAGGACGACCGTCGAGCCGCGCGCCACCTCGATGACGTGGTCGGTCCGTGGGGTCGCGGGGTCCAGACCGAGCACGAGCTCGTAGGGCCGCGACTCGAGAAGCGAGACGGCATCGTCCGCCGCGACGAGCACCGCGGGTGGGTGCCCGGCGTTCGTCCAGCGCAGCGTGGTCGTTCCCCGCCGCCGCTGCTCGTCGGACTGCTCGAGGCGCATCAGCACGGCGGTGGCCATCGCGTCGATGTGCAGCGCGCTGGTCGCCGAGTCGAGCGCGCGCAGCACCTCCGCGGGCGTGCCGCCCGACGTGTGCGCGATGCCTCGCAGCAGGGTCCGGACCTGGCTCATGGCAGCGGCGGCGGGGGTGTCGTGGCCCATCACGTCGCCGATCGCGACCACGGTGTCCCCGGACGGCTGGACGAAGGCGTCGTACCAGTCCCCGCCCACCTGCGCCGCCTCAGCCGCCGCCACGTAGCGCGCGACGACGTGCAGGTCGTCGGGCTCGGCCGGCGCGGCGAGCAGGGAGCGCTGCAACCCCGCCGCGATCGCGCGCTGCCCCTGGTAGAGCCGGGCGTTGTCGAGCGCCATGCCCGCGCGGTCGGCGAGCTGGACCAGGAGCGTGAGGTCGTCCGGCGCCAGGTCCGGGCTGTCCTCGTCGAGGAACAGAGTGATCGCGCCGACGGTGCGCCCGCGCGCACGCATCGGGACCGCGTACGCGGTGCGCGGGGCGAGCTCGCGCAGCACGTCCCGCGCGGCACCGGTCAGCACCTGGCTGATCGCGGACGTGGCGTCCTCGACCGTCACCGGCTCGCCGGTGCGCAGCGCGCGGAACAGGTAGGACTCGGGGGCCAGCGCGTCGATCCGCAGCGAGGCGTACGACGTGACGGTCTCGCGGCGCTCGGGGTCCTGGTGCCACGCTGCGATGTCGCGCAGCTGCCGGTGGTCCTCGGACATCGTCACGAGGCACCACGTGCCGAACGTCGGGACGAGGTGACGTGCGAGCCTGCGCACCGCCTCCTCGGTCTCCAGCGTGGAGCTCAGGTCGTTGCCCACGTCGGCCAGCAAGGACAACCGGCGCGACGAAGCCTCCGCGAGCTCCCGGGCCGCGCGCGCCTCGTCCTGTGCGGCATGCCGGGCCGACACGTCGTCGAAGTAGACGGACAGGCCGTCGGGACCAGGCCACGCCCGGACCTCGAACCACCTGTCCAGCGGGGCTGGGTAGTACGCCTCGAACGCGCGCGGCTCACCGTCGGCGGCGGCAGCCCGGTACTGCTCGTCGAACACCGAGCCGGACAGGGCGGGGAACAGCTCCCACAGCACACCGCCGAGCACGTCGTCACGCGGGACGCCGAGCATCTTCTGCGCCGCGGTGTTCACGTAGGCGAACCGCCACTCGTCGTCGAGCAGGAAGAACGCTCCCGGCATGGTCTCCAGCACCCGGTCGACGCGCGCTTCCGCGTCGCGCTCACCCGTGGTGTCGTACGCCGCTCCCAGGAGCCGTACCGCCCGACCGTCGGGCCCGGCGAGTGCCTGCCCGCGCGCCTTGACCCACCGCAGGCTCCCGTCGCCGCGCAGCACGCGGTACTCGGCGACGTACATCGCGACCGACTCGATCGCCGCGTCGAGCGCCGCCTGGACCCGTGCGCGGTCGTCGGGGTGCACGAGGGCGTCGAACGCCTCGATGGTCCCGCCGAACTGCTCGCGGGTCACGCCGAACACCTCGAGCAGCTGGTCGTCCCAGTCGAGCCTGCCGGTGCGCAGGTCCCAGTCGAAGCTGCCGACCCCACCCGCGCTGACGGCCAGCTGCCAGCGCAACCGGTCGGTCTCATAGCGCGCCGACAACGCCGCGAGAGCCGCCTCCGCCTCGACGGAGTGCTCGGCGCGGTCGGGGTCGAGCTGCTCCGTCACCTGCTCACCCTCTCGCCGGTGCGTGTCACCACGAGCAGGATAGGGCCGCGCGGGCAGCTCCCGAGGTCAACGCCCCCTCGGCCCGCCGCGGGTGGATGACCTCTGCGCTCGAGGTGCGACCGCCGCGGGACGTGCTTATGGTCGAGAGGCCGGCGCGTCATGGACCGTCGGCGCTCCCACGCCGCCGCGGCACGTGCGGTTCGGCATGGACGACGAAGGGTGGATGCGATGGGGATCGACGACAAGCTCGAGCACAAGGGCGAAGAGGTCAAGGGCAAGGTCGAGGAGGCTGCCGGCAAGGTCACCGGCGACCGTGACCTCGAGGCCGAGGGCAAGGGCGACCAGGCCGCCGCCAAGCTCAAGCAGGCTGGCGACGACGTCAAGGACGCCTTCCGCTGACACGAGGGATCGGGGCGAGCCGCGTCTGAGTCGCGGCATACCGGAGACCCGCGAGCGGCGGCGGCATGCGAGAGCTCGCCGAAGCCGGTCAGGGACGCCCTGTGCGGGCGAGCCTGACCGCCGCGCGCGGGTCTCGCCATGTCCGCACCTGTGCCGCGCGGGTCTCGCCATCTCCGCACCTGTGACGACCGAGGAGACGACGATGAACGACGCCGCACGCCCTGCCCAGCAGCAGGACCCCCCTGGCCTGACCGCCCCGATGACACCCCAGCCGGACCACGGCGAGCAGAGCTACGAGGGGCACGGCCTGCTCGTCGGCCGACGAGCCTTGATCACCGGGGGCGACTCGGGGATCGGCCGGGCCGTCGCGATCGCCTTCGCCCGGGAGGGCGCGGACGTCGCGATCGGCTACCTCGCCGAGGAGCAGGAGGACGCCGACGAGACCGCGCGCTGGGTGCGCGAGGCCGGGCGCTCGTGCGTGCTCGTGCCGGGCGACCTCCGCGACGAGCAGACGGCGCGCGACGTCGTCCGACGCGCCGTGGACGGCCTGGGCGGCCTGGACCTGGTGGTCAACAACGCGGGATACCAGATGGCTCGTCGCGACGCGTTCACGGACGTCACCACCGACGACCTGGACCGCGTCATGAAGACGAACCTGTACGCGCTGGTGTGGGTCACCCAGGAAGCGCTGGCGCACCTCGGCGAGGGCTCCGCGATCGTCAACTGCTCGTCGATCCAGGCGTATCAGCCGTCGCAGTCGCTGGTCGACTACGCGTCGACGAAGGCCGCGATCAACAACATGACCGTCAACCTCGCGGCTGAGCTCGGGCCGCGCGGCATCCGCGTCAACGCGGTCGCGCCCGGGCCGATCTGGACGCCGCTGCAGCCCGCGACCCAGCCGCCGGAGAAGGTCGAGACGTTCGGCCAGGACACGCCGCTGGGCCGGGCGGGCGAACCCGCCGAGGTGGCACCCGCGTTCGTCTTCCTGGCCTCGTCGGTCACGGGCTCGTACGTCTCGGGCACCGTCCTGGGCGTCACCGGGGGCAAGCCCGTCTTCTGACCGGGCCCGCCCGCCGGGATCGCCGCTCGGCGTGCGGTGCGAGGGTTCGCGGCCCACGATGCCGTCATGCCCTCGCACCGCCCGCGCGCCCGCCGGGTCGTCGGCGTCGCCTCGTGCGTGGTGGTGCTCGGCGGGTGCGCGTACGGGCCGTCGTCGGCCGACCACCGCGCCGCGGAGAACCTCGCGGCCGCGCTCGACGAGGCCGCGTCGGGCGTCGAGGTCGCCTCGCTCGTCGTCGGGCTCGTCGAGGACGACCGGACGGTCACGCCCGTCGCGGACGTCACGCTGCGCGACGCGCTCGCCGACGTGGGCGGCGCGCAGGACGCCCTCGCCCGCGACGTCCCCGAGCTCGCGCAGCACGCGGCCCGGGAGCAGGCACTGGCGGCCGTCGCGGACGCGGTCTCGGCCGTCGCGGACGCGCGCTCCTGGGTGAACGGCGTCTCGCCCAGCACCGGCCCGCAGGTCGACGCCGCCCTCGACGCGGCGGGCGAGGCGATCGACGCTGCGAGGCAGGAGCTGGGCGGATGAGCGCGCTCCGAACCGGACCGCGTGGCCGCCGATGAAGAAGATCTTCGCGGTCGCGCTGGGCGTGCTCACCGCGATCGGCGGGTTCGTCGACATCGGCGACCTGGTGACCAACGCCGTCGTCGGTGCCCGGTTTGGCATGTCGCTCGTGTGGGTCGTCCTCGTGGGTGTCGTCGGGATCTGCCTGTTCGCGCAGATGTCGGGGCGGGTGGCCGCCGTGAGCGGCCGGGCGACGTTCGAGATCATCCGCGAGCGCCTGGGACCGCGCATCGGCGGCGCGAACCTCGTCGCCTCGTTCTTCGTCACCGTGCTCACGCTCACCGCCGAGATCGGGGGCATCGCGCTCGCGCTCGAGCTGGCCAGCAGCGTGGAACGGCGGCTGTGGATCCCGTTCGCGGGGCTCGCGGTCTGGCTCGTGCTGTGGCGGGTCAAGTTCTCCGTGCTCGAGAACGTGACCGGACTGCTCGGCCTGACCCTCGTCGTGTTCGCCGTGGCGCTGTTCCAGCTCGGTCCCGACTGGGGCGAGCTCGTCGACCAGGCCGTGCGTCCGACCGTGCCCCAGGGCGAGGGCGTGCCGACGTACTGGTACTACGCCGTCGCGCTGTTCGGCGCCGCGATGACGCCGTACGAGGTGTTCTTCTTCTCCTCGGGTGCCCGCGAGGAGAAGTGGACGGCGAAGGACGTGTCGCAGTCGCGGCTCAACGTGCTCGTCGGCTTCCCGCTCGGCGGGTTGCTGTCCGTCGCGATCGCGGGGTGCGCGGCGGTGGTGTTCCTGCCGCGCGAGGTGGACGTCACGTCGCTGTCGCAGATCACGCTGCCCGTCGCGATGGCCGGCGGGAAGCTGCTGCTCGCCCTGGCGATCCTCGGGATCGTCGCGGCGACGTTCGGCGCCGCCCTCGAGACGGCGTTGTCGACCGGCTACACGCTCGCGCAGTTCCTCGGCTGGTCGTGGGGCAAGTACCGCCGGCCCGCGGAGGCGACCCGCTTCCACACGGCGATGCTGGTCGCGGTCGTCGTCGGCACGCTCGTGCTGCTGACGAACGTCGACCCGATCGCCGTGACCGAGTACTCCGTCGTGTTCTCCGCGATCGCGCTGCCCCTGACGTACCTGCCGATCCTCGTCGTCGCGAACGACCGCGAGTACATGGGCGAGCACGTCAACGGCCGCACGACGAACGCGCTCGGACTGGTCTACCTCGTCATCATCGTCGTCGCGTCCCTGGCGGCGATCCCCCTGATGATCGCGACAGGAGCAGGCGGATGAGCCCACGGCTGCGGCGCCACGAGCGCCCGTTCCCGCCCGACGAGCGTCTGCCCGACGCCCCGCATCCCGCAGGACTCGTGCTCGACGCGCGCCTGCACCTGCTCGATCGTCAGCTCGACGACGTCGACGGCACCCCGGTCATGACGATCGACGACCTCGAGCTCGAGACCGACGCCGACGGCGTCACGACGGTCGTCCACCTCCTCAGCGGACCCGTGCTCGCCACGCGGATCTTCGGCGGACGCCCGCCCCGCGACCGGTGGCACCGCGTCGCCTGGCGGCACGTCGCCGACGTCGGCACCGTCGTGCGGCTCGGCATCCGCGGCGACGGGCTCGACGTCCTGTGGGTCGAGCGGTGGCTGCGCGACCACGTCATCGGCCGCATCCCCGGAGGCCGCCATGCTCCTGAGTGACCTGCTCGACGCACCCGTGCGCGACAGCGACGGCCGCGCCCTGGGCTACGTCGTCGACGTGCGACTCGTGCTCGACGGACCCCTCGACGGCGTCCTGGCCGCACCCCGCCTGCACGGCCTGCTCGTCAGCCCCCGCACCGGAACCTCGTTCCTCGGCTACGAACGCACCGACGAGAACTCCCCCGCCCTGCTCGCCCGCTGGCTACGCCACCGCCACCGCGGCACCTTCCTCGTCCTGTGGTCGGACGTCGTGCGACCGGACCACGCCCCTGGGCCACGCGACGACGAGCAAGCGGTGACGCTGCGTGGCGGGTACCACCGCTGGGACCCCGCGCTGCCCCGACCGTGAGTCCTGGAGCGCGGGGGCCTCGGTCAGTCGACCTGCGCGGGCTGCGGCGCGGCGGTGCCGCCGGGGACGCCCGGGTGGCGGCGCTCGAGCTTGGCGCCCTCGACGTCGACGTCCGGCATGACGCGGTCGATCCAGCTCGGCAGCCACCAGGCCTTGTCGCCGGCGAGGTGCAGGACCGCGGGCATGATCAGCATGCGCACGACGAACGCGTCGAGCAGCACGCCGAACGCGAGCGCGAAGCCGAGCGGCCGGATCACGGCGAGGTGGGAGAACATGAACCCGCCGAACACCGAGATCATGATGATCCCGGCCGCGGTGACGACGGCCCGGCCGGCGTGCAGGCCCTCCATGACGGCGCTGCGCGCGGGAGCGCCGTGCGCGTACGCCTCACGCATGCCCGACGTCAGGAACAGCTGGTAGTCCATCGCGAGGCCGAACAGGATCCCGACGAGCAGCGTCGGCAGGAAGCTGAGGACCGGGCCGGGGTTCGAGACGCCGAACACGTCCGAGAGCCAACCCCACTGGTAGACGGCGGTCACGCCACCCATCGCCGCGAAGAGCGACAGCACGAAGCCACCGGTCGCGACGATCGGGACGAGGAACGAGCGGAACACCGCGATGAGGATGAAGATCGACAGCCCGATGACGACCGCGAGGTAGATCGGCAGCGCGTCGGCGAGCTTCTCGGAGATGTCGATGTCGGCGCTGGCGTTGCCGGCGACCGCGAACGTGCCCTCGCCGCCGTCGACGGGCAGCGCGCGCAGCGCGTGGACGAGGTCGGTCGTCGTCTCGCTGTCCGGGCCGTTCGCGGGGATCACCTGGAAGACGAGCATGTCGCGCTCGTCGTTCGTGCCCACGGGCGCCACGGCGACCACGTCGTCCTGCTCCATGAGCTGGCCACCGATGCGCGCCTGGACGGACACGAGCTCGTCCTCGCTCACGGCCTCGGGCACGTCGGCCACGACGACGAGCGGGCCGTTGACGCCCGCGCCGAACGCCTTCGACACCGCCGTGTAGGCGCGGTACTGCGTGGAGTCGACGGGCTCGGAGGCACCGGTCGGCAGGCCGAGACGCATCGAGAGCGCGGGCAGCGCGATGACGACGAGCACGCCGACGCCAGCCACGATCGACAGCCACGCGCGCCCGTTGCCCATCGGCTTGGCGGGCTCGTGCGCGACCGGCGCCGCGGTCTCGTCGCGGTGCTTCTTCGGCAGGATGCGGCGGCCCAGCAGGCCGAGCATCGCCGGCGTGAGCGTGATCGCGACGATCACCGCGACCAGGATGCTCGCGGCCGCGACCGTGCCCATGAGGCCCAGGAAGTCGATGCCGGTGAGGTTGAGGCCGAGCAGCGCGATCAGCACCGTGGCTCCCGCGAAGACCACGGCGTTGCCGGACGTGCCGTTCGCCAGGCCGATCGACTCGTGGACGTCCATGCCCGCGCGGAGCTGGCGTCGATGCCTGTTGAGGATGAAGAGCGTGTAGTCGATGCCGACCGCCAGGCCGAGCATCGCGCCGAGGACCGGGGTCACCGAGGTCATCTCGACGGCGCCGGAGAACGCCATCGCGCCCGCGGCGGCAACGCCCACGCCGACGAGCGCGTTGAGCAGCGGCAGGCCGGCGGCGACGAACGTGCCGAGCATGACGACCAGGACGATGCCGGCCACAAGCACACCGATCGCCTCGGCCGCGCCGCCGAGCGAGATCGCCTCCTGCGCGATCTCGGCGGAGTAGTCGACCGTGACGCCCGCGGGGACGGCGTCGCTGATCGCGGCCTCGACGGCCTGCTTGGTGGCGTCGGGGATCTCGTGCTGCGGGAGCTCGAACACGACCGTGCCCACTGCGGCGGAGCCGTCAGTCGAGACCATGCGGATCTCAGCGGCCATCTCGAGCAGCGCGCGGGCGTCGGCGAGCTGGGGCGCCTGCGCCTCGAGCTCGGCGCGGCCCTGGTCGATCGTCGCCTGCTGGGCGTCGAGACCGGCCTGCTGCGCGTCGAGCTCGGCCTTCTGCGCGTCGAGCTGCGCCTGACCGGCCTGGGTCTGGGCGTTCTCGCCGACCTGCGCGACGGTCGCGTCGAGCTCGGCCTGGGCCGCCTCGAGCTGCGCGCGTCCGGCGTCGAGCTGGGCCTGGCCGTCGTCGAGCTGCTGCTGACCCGCGTCGAGCTGGGCGCGCCCGTCGGTCACCTGCTGCTCGCCTGCGTCGACCTGCGCGGCCTGCTCGGCACGCTGCGCCTCGGTGGCGAACGGGTCGACGACCTGCACGACCCCGTCCACGTCGGCCGCGGCCGCGAGCGCGGCGCTGATGCCCGCCTGCTGCTGCGCGGTGAGCGCCGAGCCGTCCTCGCTCACGAACACCACGCGCCCGTTGGCGCCGCTCGCGGCGGGGAGCTCCTTCGCGAGGCGGTCGGTCACCTCGGCGGTGGCTGTCCCGGGGATCGTGATCGCCTCGGTGAGGGTGCCGCCGAAGGTCAGGAACGCTCCGACCGCGAGCCCGAGCGCCGCGATCCAGGCGCCGACGACCAGCCACGCGCGCCGGGCCGCGAACTTGCCGAGCCGATAGAGCATCTCCGCCATGAGGGGGTGTCCTCCCGCCGGCCGCGCCGGGTCGTCACGTTCGGCCGGGTCGTCGCGCCCGGTTTCTGCAGGCATCGTAGGCAGAGAGTTGATGAGGGTCATCCGCTTGTCTCGCCAGGCGTGTGTGAACTTGATCTCAGGTATCCGCTTCGGGGCTACCCTGTCCGGATGACCGAGGACCTCACGCCGCGTGACGAGCGCGGCACCCCGCCGCGCGCGCCTCTGCGCCGTGACGCGGAGCGCAACCGCGCGCGCATCGTCGCCGCCGCCCGCGAGCTCTACGCCGAGCACGGCCTCGGTGTCGGCTTCAACGAGGTGGCTCACCGGGCGGGCGTCGGCGTCGGCACCGTGTACCGCCGATTCACCGACCGCACCGAGCTGCTCGAGGCCGCACTCGAGGAACCGCTGCGAGACGTGCTCGCCGCGGCCGACGAGGCCGCCGCCGCGCCGCGCGCCTGGGACGGGCTGGTGCTCCTCGTGACCCACATGACCGACCTGCTGGTCGACAACATGGGCGTGCGGGACGCCGCCCTGGGCGGCTACGACGAGCTCCTGCCCGACGTGGCGGCCGGCGTCGGCGAGGTGGCCGACGCGCTGTTCCGCCGCGCGCGCGACGAGGGTGACCTGCGCGAGGGCGCCGACAGCCACGACGTGCCGATGATCCTGTGGATGGTCACCGAGCTCGCCAAGCACTCCGCCGACGTCGCCCCGCAGGCCTACCGTCGCTACGTCACCGTGCTGCTCGACGGGCTGCGCGCGGCCCCCGGCGGCGACCCCCTGTCCGGCCCGCTCGACGTCGACCAGGTCACCGCGATCTCGCGCGGCTGGGCCGACTCGTCGGCCCGCGCCCGCACGCGCACCACCTGACCGACCGCCGCCCGCCCGGGCACCGCGTGGTGCGCCGCAACCGGACGGCCGCGTGCGGACACTTCAGGGTGTGAGCGAGGAACCGATCGACGACACGAGCGCGTGGGGCGCCGCGTGCGAGGGCGACGGAGCAGCGTTCGGGCTGATCTTCGACCGTCACCACGCCCGCGTCCGAAGGCACGCCGCGCGGCTCGTGGTCAGCGCGGCCGACGTCGACGACGTCGCCGCGAGCGCGTTCCTCGAGCTGTGGCGGCGTCGCGCGAGCGTGCGTCTGGTGCGCGGCTCGGTGCTGCCGTGGCTGCTCGTCACGACGACGAACCTCGCGCGCAACGCGGCGCGCAGCACACGCCGCTACGAGGCGTTCCTCTCGCGGCTGCCGCGCCCCGACGACGCACCCGACGTCGCCGACGACGTGCTCGACCGCCAGGCCGACCCGCGCCTCGTTGCCGGACTGCGCACGCTGTCGGCGACCGACCGCCGCCTCGTCGCGCTGGTCGTGCTCGACGGCCTCTCGCTGACCGACGCCGCCGAGGCGGTCGGGGTGAGCGTGCCCGCCGCCAAGTCCCGTCTCCACCGGGCTCGCGCCCGTCTGCGCGCGGCCCTCCCCCAGCCGACCCTCGAGGAGGTCACCCCATGACCGTCACGCCCGACACCCGCGACGCCTACACCGCCGCGCTGCGCTCGGCGCTCGTCGAGCACGTCAACGAGTCCGCCCACACTCGCGCACAGACCCCGACGCGCCGCCGCGCGTTGCGCTGGTTCGCGGGCGGCGCCGGGTTCACCGTCGCTCTCGGCGGCGCGACCGCCGCGGCCGCCGGCCTCGGCCTGCTTCCCGGCAGCGACCGGGTCGACGAGCTCGCCGACGCCGTCGTCGTGCGCGCGACCGGTTCCCGGGTCGTCGACCTCGGCGCCCCGCCTGCCGGCGCGACTCACCTCGAGGTCGAGATCACGTGCCTGACGCCGGGCCACCTCGTGTTCGCGAACGGCGCCAGTGCGACGTGCGACGACGGCGACGTGACCGGCTACACGCTCCCGGTGGACGGTTCAGGGGCGACGACGATCGACGCGTCGAGCACCCTGCGTTGGGAGGGCGTGTTCACCTACAGCCACCGTGCGGCGACCGCGCTCGGCGTCAACGCGAACGGCGACACGTACGGGGTCCTGGGCTCGGACGCCGGCGAGCCGGACCTCGTCGCGGTCGAGGCGACCAACGGACGCAGCGGCTACGTGTACGCGAGCGAGCTCGCCGGGTACACGCCGACCAGCCCCGAGGACGCCGCCGCCTGGATGGCCGAGCACGGCGACGAGGTGCGCGTCATCCCGGTGTACGAGTCCGACGGCGAGACCGTCGTCGGCGAGTTCCACCAGGGCGGAGCCACCGACCAGCCGTGACGACGCCCCGCGTCGTACGCGTGCGCCGTCAGGCCGCACTCCGGTCAGCAGGTTCCATCTGACCGCGCAGTGCGGCAACCTACCGTCGCGGAGCGTCTCCGCTGACGCGCTGTTCGGCGCGGACGCCGACAAGTGAGAGGACCGCGACGCATGAGGGTGAGCCCGCCGCACCGGAGCCCGGCTGGCGCGACGAGCAGCACGACGACGAGCGGCACGACGGGCACCGCAGCGTGGCACCCTGCGTGGCTCCCGGACGAGGCGCTGCGACCGCTCGGTGCGCGCGGCGTCCGGCTGCTCGCGTCCGGTGACGACCCGGTGGTGACCACGGTGCGCGCGGAGGTCGACCACGCCGCGCAGACGGCGGGCACGACGACGACGCCCGCGCGGGCCACCCTCGCGCTCGCCTCCGACGCGCTCGCGGTGCCGGGTCTACGCGCGGCGGCCGAGCACGCGCTCGCGCTCGCCGAGCGCCCGGGCCTGGCGGGGCTGCTGGGGGCGCAGGGGTTCGTCGTCGCGGACGACGAGGGCGCGCTCGTCGTCGTCGCCGCGCAGCCCCGCGGCCTGCTGGCCGGCTGGCACCACCTGGTGCGCACGGGTGGGGACGCGTCCGGCGCGACCGCGGGCGACCTCGTCGCGCACGTCCCCTCGCAGGCCGTGCGCATGCTCGACCACTGGGACAACCTCGCCGCGGACAGCCCGATGGGCCCCGTCGAGCGGGGGTACGCGGGCGCGTCGCTGTGGTTCGCCGGCGGGCAGGTGCGCGACGACCTCACGCGCGTCGAGCACTACGCGCGCCTGCTCACGCACACCGGCATCAACGCGGTGTGCCTCAACAACGTCAACGTGCACGCGCGCGAGTCCTCGCTGCTGACCTCGGGGATCGAGCAGGTCGCGCGGCTCGCGGCGATCTTCCGTGCGGCGGGCATCAGCACCTACCTCGCGGTCGACTTCGCCGCGCCGATCACCTCGGGCGCGCTGAGCACGTCGGACCCGCTGGACGACGACGTGCGCGCCTGGTGGGAGCGCACGTTCGCGGACGTGTACGCGACGATCCCCGACTTCGGCGGCGTCGTCGTCAAGGCGGACTCCGAAGGCCGGCCCGGACCGTTCGCGTACGGGCGCTCGCACGCGGACGGCGCGAACCTGCTCGCCCGCGCGCTCGCGCCCTACGGCGGGACGGTGTTCTGGCGCGCGTTCGTGTACGACCACCGCCAGGACTGGCGCGACCGCGGCACCGACCGGGCGCGCGCGGCGTACGACCACTTCACGCCTCTCGACGGGCGGTTCGACGACAACGTGGTGCTGCAGGTCAAGCTCGGTCCCATCGACTTCCAGGTACGCGAGCCGCTGTCGCCCCTGCTGACCGCGATGCCGCGCACCCGACTCGCGATGGAGCTGCAGGTCACGCAGGAGTACACCGGCCAGCAGCAGCACGCGTGCTACCTCGCTCCCCTGTGGCGCGAGGCGCTCGACTTCCGGCCGTGGGGTCCCGTCGAGCTCGGGGACACCGCCGCCACCGATCCCGACGCCCGGACGGTCGCCGAGGTCGTACGCGGGACCGACGCGCTCCCGGGCGGGCTCGTCGCTGTCGCCAACGTCGGCGAGGACCCGTTCTGGACCGGCCACCCGCTCGCGCAGGCGAACCTCTACGCGTACGGGCGCCTGACGTGGGACCCGACGCTCGACCCGTCCGCCCTGCTCGACGAGTGGGTCGCGCTCACGTTCCCGCAGGCCGACCCCGCGGTCGCGCGCACGGTGCACGCGCTCCTGGACGAGTCGTGGCACGTCTACGAGAGCTACACCGCGCCGCTCGGCATCGGCTTCATGGTCCGGCCGGGCCACCACTACGGCCCCGACGTCGACGGCTACGAGTACACGCCGTGGGGCACGTACCACTTCGCCGACCGCGACGGGATCGGCGTCGACCGCACGCGGGCGACCGGCACGGGCTTCACCGACCAGTTCCCCGCGCCGTGGCGCGACGTGTACGAGTCGCTCGAGACGTGCCCCGACGAGCTGCTGCTGTTCTTCCACCACGTCCCCTACTCCCACGTGCTGCACTCGGGCGCGACCGTCGTGCAGCACGTCTACGACACGCACGTCGCTGGTGCGCAGGCCGCCGAGCGCATGCGCGACACGTGGCGCGACGTGCGCGGCCTCGTCCCCGACGACCTGTACGCGCGCGTCGCGGAGCGGCTCGACGAGCAGGTCCGCTCCGCCGCCGAGTGGCGCGACCAGATCACCACCTACTTCTGGCGCAAGTCCGGCATCCCCGACCCCGAGAACCGCGTCATCCCCTGATCCGCTCCCACCCGACGACCCAGCGGACGCTCCGGCGAACAGCGCCACCAGCCGGAGCAAGCGCTGGGTGGGGCGGGTAGCGTGACCTGGGATGACGACGAACGAGGGCGGCCCGGCGCCGCGCGGTGACGCCTCCTGGGCCGCTGGCGCGCTCTGGTGGCACGTGTATCCGTTGGGCTTCGTCGGCGCGGAGATCCGGCCGGCCGATCCCGACGCACACCTGGCCAGGCCCGTCGAGCACCGGCTCGGGCACCTCGAGGCGTGGCTCGACCACGTGGTCGGGCTCGGGCTGGACGGGTTGCTGCTGGGGCCCGTGTTCGCGTCGCAGACCCACGGCTACGACACGGTCGACCACCTGCGCGTCGACCCGCGCCTGGGCGACGAGGCCGACCTCGTGCACCTCGTCGGGGCGGCGCACGCGCGTGGCGTCCGCGTCGTGCTGGACGGCGTGTTCAACCACGTCGGCCGCGGTCACCCCGCGTTCCGGCTCGTCGAGGAGCAGGGGCCCGCAGCGCCCACCGCGGGGCTCTTCCGAGTCGACTGGACCGGCTGGGCGGCGGGGCAGCCGGTGCGCGTGGACGTGTTCGAGGGGCACGGCGCGCTCGTCGCGCTCGACCACGACTCCCCCGCGGTTGCGGACCTCGTCGTCGAGGCGATGTGCCACTGGCTCGAGCGGGGGGTCGACGGCTGGCGGCTCGACGCGGCGTACGCGGTCCCGCCCGCGTTCTGGGCGCGGGTGCTTCCGCGGGTGCGCGCGCGGTTCCCGCACGCGTGGTTCCTCGGCGAGGTCATCCACGGCGACGCGCAGGCGATCGTGCGGGCCTCGGGCATCGACACGCTCACGCAGTACGAGCTGTGGCAGGGCATCTGGCACGCGATCGCGGACCGCAACCTCTACGAGCTGGCCCACGCGATCGGGCGGCACGACGACCTGCTCGAGACGTTCGTGCCGCAGACGTTCGTCGGGAACCACGACGTCACGCGGATCGCCTCGGCGGTCGGGCCCGAGCGTGTGCCGCACGCGCTCGCCGTCCTGCTCACGGTCGCGGGCACGCCGAGCCTGTACGCGGGCGACGAGCTCGCGTGGACCGGCGTGAAGGAGGAGCGCGAGGGCGGCGACGACGCCGTGCGTCCGACGTTCCCGGCCCTCCCGCCGTCGCCCGACGAGCTGGACCCGGCCGCGCGCCGCGTGCTCGACGCGACGCGCGCGCTCGTCGCGATGCGGCGCCGCCTGCCGTGGCTCACCACCGCGCGCACGGACGTCCTGCACCTCGACAACCGCGCGCTCGTGCTGCGCACCGGGACGGGCTTCGGCGCGGTCGTGACGGCGCTCAACCTGGACGACGCCCCGGTGAGCCTGCCCGCCGCCGACGCCCGCACGACCGTCGCCGGTGACGGTCGCCTCGATGCCGGCACGGTCCACCTGCCCGCGGGCGGCTGGGCGGTGCTCGAGGCGTGAGCCCTGGCCCGGCGGGCGCTCCTATAGTGGGACCCACGGTCCAGCAGGACGGATCAGGGCGATGAGATCAGGGCGACGAGGAGAGATCGATGGCGCGCGCGGGCGGCGAGAACAGGCGGGTCACCGACTGGCTCGCACGGCACCTTCTGGGCCCCGCGCAGGTCGGCAACGGTCGCGAGCCCATGCGTCCTGCGAGCGACGACGAGCGCGCCCGCGAGCGCGAGCTGCGCACGACCCTGGTCCGCGTCGAGGACGCCCACGGTCGCTCCTACCTCGTCGAGCGCGCCGAGGACGCCACCCCGGACGCGAGCGCGGCAGGCCGCACGCCCTGACCCACCCCGCGGCGCACGTCGGCCGACCTGCGCCGACGAGGCACCGCGCGGACCGTCAGACCGGTTCCCAGCCCGTGAGGCCAGCCCGCAGCAGCGCCGCGGTCTCGTCGACCGCGATCCCGTGGCCCGCACCGCCCACGACCTCGACGTAGCGCGCGTGCGCGAGCTCGCCCGCGAGCGCCCGGCCCGACGACCGCAGCCCGGGCCAGGTGGCGGCGCCGCAGACGACCGTCGTCGGCACGTCGAGCGCACGCATCTGCGGGGTCGGGACGTTGGGCGCGGCCGTGATCGTCGCGTCGTACACGACCGTCTGCGCTAGGTCCTCGAGCGCGAGCCACGTCGGTGAGCGCCGCGCCTCCTCCACGACGTGCGCGGGCAGCCCGATCACCTCGCGCTGCATGGTCGCGACCGCGTCGCCCGGGTGGCCCTCGACGATCATCTGGGCGAGCCGCCGCGGCGCGTCGGGCGCGGGCGCGGGTAGGCCCGCGAGCGCGAACGGCGGCTCGTACAGCACGAGCGCGCTGATCGCGGCACCCGCCGCCGCCGCGTGCAGTGCGAGCGTCGCGCCCGACGAGAAGCCGAGCACTGCGGCGCGGCCACCCTCCGCGGCGATCACCGCCTCGAGGTCGTCGACCTCGCGCTCCACCGTGTAGGTCACGACCTCCTGCGCCGTGATCGCATCACCGCTGTCACCACGTCCGCGCCGGTCGACGAGCAGCGTCGTGAAGTCTGCGTGCAGCAACGCCGCGAGCGGCGCGAAGACGTCACGCGTGTTGAACGCGCCGCCCACGCAGACCAGCAGCGGCCCGTTCCCCGCACGCTCGTACGCGATGGTGGTGCCGTCGGCAGACCTCGCGGAGCGCAGCTCGCTCTCGGCCATGGCGTTCCCCTCGCCCGTGGGACGACGACGTCCCCACCCCTCACCGTACGACCGGACGACCGCGACGACGAGGCCGCGCACCGGTGACGTCGCGAGGAGCCCGGGGCGACAAGAACGCGTCGAGATCGTGCGCTGCAGCGTCAACGATCCGTCAAGGCTGCCGGATCGCGTCCCGCGGCGGCGTAGACCGGGCGGTGCGCCGATCCTCCCGGCGCGCGGCGCGCACCTCACGGCGCCGCCCGAACGCCGCGAAGGACTCCCCCCATGGCCGACCTGGCCTACCTGCTGCTGACGGTCGTCGTGCTCGGCGCACTCGCCGTCCTGGTCCGCCGCGCGGACCACTCATGACCGCCTCCGACATCGCGGCGCTCGTCGTGGCCGCGGGTCTGCTCGTCTACCTCGTCGTGCAGCTCGTGCGCGCGGACAAGGTGGGCTGACCGTGACAGTCCTCGTCGCCGTCACGCAGGCCGCGCTCGTCGCGGCCCTGCTCGTGGCCGCCTACCGCCCGCTCGGCGACCACCTGTGGCGCACGCTGACCGGCGAGCGGCACCTCGCCGTCGAGCGCGCGGGCTACCGGGTCATGCGGGTCGACCCGGACGCCGAGCAGCGCTGGTCCGCGTACGCGCTGTCGCTGCTGGGCTTCTCGACCGTCTCGGTCCTCGCGGTCTACCTCCTCGCGCGGTGGCAGGACCACCTGCCGCTCTCGTCAGGCGTGGCGGCGATGGACCCCGCAGGGGCGTGGAACGCCGCCGTGTCGTTCGCGACGAACACCAACTGGCAGTGGTTCTCGGGCGAGTCCGCTGCGGGCCACCTGCTGCAGATGACCGGGTTCGCGGTGCAGAACTTCGTGTCCGCCGCGGTCGGCATCGCGGTGCTCGCAGCGCTCGCGCGCGGGTTCGCCCGGTCCGGGACGGACGGCCGAGTCGGCAACTTCTGGCGCGACCTCGTCCGGGTCTGCGTGCGGGTGCTGCTGCCGCTGAGCGTGATCGGCGCGATCGTCCTCGTGTCGGCGGGCGTCGTGCAGAACCTGCACGCCCCGAGCGAGCTCACCACGCTGGCCGGCGGCGCGCAGCACGCGCTCGGCGGGCCGGTCGCGTCGCAGGAGGTCATCAAGGAGCTGGGGACCAACGGGGGTGGCTTCTTCAACGCGAACTCGGCGCACCCGCTCGAGAACCCGAACCCGTGGACGAACGCGTTCGAGGTGCTCCTCCTGCTGCTGATCCCGTTCAGCCTCCCGCGGGCGTTCGGCCGGATGGTCGGCGACCTGCGGCAGGGGCGAGCCATCGCCCTGACCATGGCCACGCTGCTGACGGTCGCCACCGGGCTCCTGACCTGGGCCGAGCTCGCGGGTCCGGGCCTGGCGCCCGCCGCGGCCGGCGCCGCGATGGAGGGCAAGGAGACGCGGTTCGGCGAGGCCGCGTCGGCGTTGTTCGCGGCCGCGACGACGGGCACCTCGACGGGCGCGGTCAACTCCATGCACGACTCGCTCACCGCGCCCGGCGGCGGCGTCGCGCTCGTCGGGATGCTGCTCGGCGAGGTCGCGCCGGGGGGCGTGGGCAGCGGCCTGTACGGGATGCTCCTGCTCGCCGTCGTCACGGTGTTCCTCGCCGGGCTCATGGTCGGGCGGACGCCCGAGTACCTCGGCAAGAAGATCGGCCGTCAGGAGATCACGCTCGTGGCGCTCAACGTGCTCACGATGCCCGCGCTCGTGCTCGTCGGTACCGCCGTCGCGCTCGTCGTTCCGGCGGGGCTCGCCGGGCTCCAGGAAGACGGGCCGCACGGGCTGTCCGAGGCGCTGTACGCGCTCGCCTCGGCAGGCAACAACAACGGGTCCGCGTTCGGCGGGCTGACGTCGGGGACACCGTTCTGGAACACGTTGCTCGGGCTCGTGATGCTGCTCGCCCGGTTCGTCCCGATCGTGCTGGTCCTCGCCCTCGCGGGACGCCTCTCCTCGCAACGCACGATCCCGGCCGGCCCCGGCACGCTGCCGACGCACACACCCCTGTTCGTCGGGCTGCTCGTGACCGTGACCCTCGTGGTCGTCGGCCTCACGTTCGTCCCCGTCCTGTCCCTCGGCCCGATCGCGGAGTCGCTCGCATGAGCACCACCCTGACCACCCGTTCGTCCGTCACCACGACCGAGCGCCAGACCGCGCGCGCCTCGTCCGCGCTGTCCGCGCGCCAGGTCACGGCCGCGCTGCCCGCTGCCCTGCGGGGCGCGGACCCGCGCCGCCTGTGGCACTCCCCCGTGCTGTTCGTCGTGGAGGTGGGTGCGGCCTTCACGACCGTCCTGGCCGTCCTCGACCCGTCGGTCTTCGCGTGGGCGATCACCTTCTGGCTATGGGTCACCGTGCTCGCCGCGACGCTCGCCGAGGCCGTCGCCGAAGGGCGCGGCAAGGCGCAGGCCGCGAGCCTGCGGGCGGCGCAGCGGCAGACGACGGCGCGGCGGGTCGTCGCGCCGCAGGACGTCCTCGAGGAGACGAGCGGCCTCGCGACGCTGCCGACCACCGAGGTCCCCTCGTCGTCGCTGCGCGTCGGCGACGTGGTCGTCGTCGTCGCAGGCGAGACGATCCCGTCCGACGGCGACGTCGTCGAGGGCGTCGCGAGCGTCGACGAGTCCGCGATCACCGGCGAGTCCGCGCCCGTGATCCGCGAGTCGGGCGGAGACCGGTCGGCCGTGACGGGCGGCACGGTCGTCCTGTCCGACCGGATCGTCGTGCGGATCACCGCACAGCCCGGCCACACGTTCGTCGACCGGATGATCGCGCTCGTCGAGGGGTCGCACCGACAGCGCACGCCCAACGAGATCGCGCTCAACGTCCTGCTCACGACCCTGACGATCGTGTTCCTCCTGGCCGTCGCGACGCTGCAGCCGTTCGCGGCCTACTCGGGGCAGCCGCAGTCGCTCGTCGTGCTCGTCGCGCTGCTGGTCTGCCTGATCCCGACGACGATCGGCGCGCTGCTGTCCGCGATCGGCATCGCCGGCATGGACCGGCTCGTGCGCCGCAACGTCCTCGCGATGTCCGGGCGCGCGGTCGAGGCGGCCGGCGACGTCGACGTCCTGCTGCTCGACAAGACCGGCACGATCACGCTCGGCAACCGGCAGGCGGCGGACCTGCTGCCCGCGGCCGACGTGCCCGTCGACGCGCTCGCCGACGCGGCCCAGCTTGCGTCGATGGCCGACGAGACGCCCGAGGGCCGGTCCGTCCTCGTGCTCGTCAAGGAACGGTTCGCGCTGCGCGAGCGCCCCGAGGGCGAGCTGGTCGGCTCGACGCTCGTGCCGTTCACCGCCGTCACCCGGATGTCGGGCGTCGACCTCGCGGGCGCGCACGTGCGCCGGGTCCGCAAGGGCGCGGCGGCAGCCGTGACGCACTGGGTCCGGTCCACGGGCGGGCACACGGGCGACGACGTGCGCGCCACGGTCGACGCGATCGCAGCGTCCGGGGGCACGCCGCTGGTCGTCGCCGAGCAGCTCGCGGACCGTCCCGCGCGCGTCCTGGGTGTCATCCACCTCAAGGACGTCGTCAAGCACGGCATGCGCGAGCGGTTCGCCGCGCTGCGGTCGATGGGCATCCGCACCGTCATGGTCACGGGCGACAACGAGGCGACCGCCCGCGCGATCGCGGCCGAGGCAGGCGTCGACGACGTGCTCGCCGAGGCCACGCCCGAGGACAAGCTCGCGCTCATCCGCCGCGAGCAGACCGGCGGACGGCTCGTCGCGATGTGCGGCGACGGCACCAACGACGCACCCGCGCTCGCGCAGGCGGACGCGGGCGTAGCGATGAGCACCGGCACGTCCGCCGCCAAGGAGGCCGGCAACATGGTCGACCTCGACTCCGACCCGACCAAGCTCATCGAGATCGTCGAGATCGGCAAGCAGCTGCTCATCACCCGCGGCGCGCTGACCACGTTCTCGATCGCCAACGACATCGCCAAGTACTTCGCGATCCTGCCCGCGATGTTCACGACGCTCTACCCACAGCTGGCGGTCCTCAACGTCATGCACCTGGCCAGCCCGCAGTCCGCGATCCTCGCCGCGGTGGTCTTCAACGCGCTCGTCATCCCCGCGCTGCTGCCGCTCGCCCTGCGTGGCGTGCGCTGGACGCCCGGCTCCGCGTCGGCGCTGCTGCGGCGCAACCTCCTCGTGTACGGCCTCGGCGGCGTCGTCGCGCCGTTCGTCGGCATCAAGCTCGTCGACCTCCTGGTCGCCCTCCTCCCCGGGATCTGACATGACCACGACCGCACCCGTCCGCCGTCCGACCGTCGGCGCCACCTCGATCTCGTTCGCGCGGCAGTCCCTGGCGGGCCTGCGCGTGCTCGTCGTCCTGACCGTCCTGCTCGGGCTCGCCTACCCCCTCACCGTGACGGGCGTGTCCTGGCTCACGATGCGGTGGCAGGCGAACGGGTCGCTGCTCACCGCCGACGGCGCACGCACGACCGACCCGTCGCACGCCGTCGGCTCGGCGCTCGTCGGACAGGTGACGGACGGCCCGCAGTGGTTCCACCCCCGGCCCTCGGTCGCCGGCGACGGCTACGACACGCTCGCGTCGGCAGGCTCCAACCTCGGGCCGAACAACCCGGACCTGGTCGCGACGATCACCGAGCGCCGCGCGAGCGTCGCCGCGGCCGAGGGCGTCGAGCCCGCCGCAGTCCCGCCCGACGCGGTCACCGCGTCCGCCTCGGGTCTCGACCCCGAGATCTCACCGCAGTACGCACGTCTGCAGGTGGACCGCGTCGCACGCGAGAACGGGCTGCCGCGGGACCGCGTCGCCGCTCTGGTCGAGGCCCACGTCGTGGGCCGTGACCTGGGCTTCCTCGGCGAGCCGCGGGTCAACGTGCTGCGCCTCAACCTGGCGCTGCGGACAATGGCCCCGTGACCGAGCCCGAGTCCGCGCGCGACGCGCCGGACATGACCGCGCGGCGGGGGCGCCTCACCGTGTACCTCGGCGCGGCGCCCGGCGTCGGCAAGACCTACGGTGCGCTCGACGAGCTGCACCGACGACGAGCGCGCGGCACCGACGTCGTCGTGGGCCTCGTCGAGACGCACGGGCGGTCGGGGACCGCGCACCAGCTCGAGGGCCTCGAGGTGCTGCCGCGCGCGGTCGTCGAGCACCGCGGGACCCAGCTGACCGAGCTCGACGTCCCCGCGGTGCTCGCCCGCAGGCCGCAGGTCGTGCTCGTGGACGAGCTCGCGCACACCAACGCCCCCGGCTCGCCGCACGACAAGCGCTGGCGGGACGTGCACGAGCTCCTCGACGCGGGGATCGACGTCGTCACGACCGTCAACGTGCAGCACCTGGAGTCGCTCAACGACGACGTCGCCCGCATCACCGGGGTGCAGCAGCGCGAGACGGTCCCCGACGCCGTCGTGCGCGCAGCCGACCAGATCCAGCTCGTCGACCTGCCGCCCCAGGCACTGCGCCGCCGCCTCGCGCACGGCAACGTGTACCGCGCGGAGCAGGTCGACGCGTCGCTGTCGGCCTTCTTCCGCGTCGGCAACCTCACCGCGCTCCGTGAGCTCGCGCTGCTCTGGCTCGCCGACCTCGTCGACGACGACCTGGCCGCCTACCGTCGGGCGCACCGGATCGACCAGCCGTGGCCCGCGCGCGAGCGTGTGGTCGTCGCGGTGACCGGCGGCCCCGAGACCGACACGCTGCTGCGGCGCGGTGCGCGGATCGCCCAGCGCGCCGCGGGGTCCGAGCTCGTCGCGGTGCACGTCCTGCCCTCCGACGGGCTGCCGAGCACGACGCCCGCGACGATCGCCGCGCAGCGCCGGCTCGCTGAGTCGCTCGGCGGGACGTTCCACACGGTCGTCGGCGAGGACGTCGCGAGTGGTGTCGTCGAGTTCGCCCGGGGCGTGAACGCGACGATGATCGTCGTCGGCGTGTCCCGGCGCGGGCGACTGCGCTCGCTCCTGGTGGAGGGCAACGGCCCGGAGATCGCCCGGCTCGCCGGGTCGATCGACGTGCACCTGGTCACGCACGAGCACGCGCGCGCGGGCCGGCGCACGTCGGCCGCACGGCGCTCGCCGCTCTCGCGCGGGCGCCTGCTCGCCGGGTGGGTGCTCGCGCTCGCCGGACCGGTCGCGGTGACCGCGCTCCTGGCCCTCGCCGAGGACCTGCTCTCCCTCCCGTCCGACCTGATGCTCTTCCTGGCCCTCACCGTGCTCGTCGCGATCGTCGGCGGCCTGTGGCCCGCGATCGTGTCGGCGGTGGTCGGGTTCGTGCTCCTCAACTGGTTCTTCACGCAGCCGACGGGTCGTCTGACCGTCGCGGACCCGGAGAACGTGCTCGCGCTGACGGTCTTCGTGCTCGTCGCCGCCGCCGTCGCATCGGTCGTCGACCTCGCCGCCCGCCGCGCGAGCGAGGCGTTCCGGGCGCGCGCCGAGGCGTCAGCGCTGGCCGCCATCTCGCGCTCGGTGCTCGCAGGAGAGGACACGGCTGCGGCGCTCGTCGCACGGTTGCGCGAGACGTTCACGCTCACGGCGGTCGCGCTGCTCGAACGCCGCGACGACGGCTGGCGCGTGCTGGCGTCGGACGGCACGGACCCGGCCACCACACCCGAGGAGGCGTCCACCGTGCTCACGGTCGACGACACGCGCGCGCTCGCGCTCTCGGGGCGCATCCTGCCGGCGAGCGACCGGCGGGTGCTCGAGGCGTTCGCGTCGCAGGTGGGCATCCTGCTGACGCAGGAACGCCTGCGAGGACAGGCGGCGCAGGCCCTCGCCCTCGAGCAGGCCGACGCGACCCGCACCGCGCTCCTCGCCGCGGTCTCGCACGACCTGCGGACCCCGCTCGCCACCATCCGTGCTTCCGTCGACGGCCTCACGAGCGCCGACCTGCACCTGTCGGCCGCCGATCGCGCGTCCCTCGTCGAGACCCTCGCGGACTCGACCGGCCGCCTCGAGCGGCTGATCGACAACCTGCTCGACCTCTCGCGGCTCCAGACCGGCTCGGTGCGACCGGTCCTGCGCGCGACGAGCCTGGACGAGGTGGTCCCGCTCGCGATCGAGGGGTACGCGCCGTCGGCCGTGCGCATGGAGGTCCCGGAGGACCTGCCTCTCGTGCGGACCGACGCGGGCCTGCTCGAGCGCGTGGTCGCGAACCTGGTGTCGAACGCCGTGCGCCACAGCCCGCCGGGGGCGCCTGTGACCGTCTCGGCGGCGAAGGTGGCGGACTCGGTCGTGGTGCAGGTCGTCGACGCCGGACCCGGCGTGGACGACGAGCTCAAGGAGCGACTGTTCGCGCCGTTCCAGCGCCTCGGCGACTCGTCCGGCGCCGGGCTCGGGCTCGGGCTCGCCGTCGCCGACGGGCTCGCACGCGCCGTGGGGGCCGAGCTGCGCGCGGAGGACACCCCGGGGACCGGGTTGACGATGGTCGTCACGCTCCCGGTGGCAGCGCCGGAGCCGGACGGGAGGCGCGCATGACACCGCAGGTCGGGCACCACGTGCTGGTCGTCGACGACGAGCCGGGTCTCGCGCACGCGCTCGGCATCACGCTGCGCGCCGCGGGGTGGCGGGTCAGCACCGCACGCGACGGTGCCGGGGCGCTCGCCGCGGCCGCGGCGGACCTGCCGGACGTCGTGCTGCTCGACCTGGGCCTGCCCGACCTCGACGGTCTCGAGGTCATCACCGCGCTGCGCGCCTGGACGCGGGTGCCGATCGTCGTGCTGTCCGCGCGTCAGCACGGCGAGGACAAGGTCGAGGCGCTCGACGCAGGAGCCGACGACTACGTCACCAAGCCGTTCGCGATGAACGAGCTCCAGGCGCGGCTGCGGGCCGCCGTCCGCCGGGCGGCCGCGCCGGCCGACGACGCGGAGGCCGTGGTGACGGCGGGCGCGCTCACGGTCGACCTCGCACGGCGCAGGGTCCTGCGCGGCGGGGTCGAGGTCCGTCTGACCCCGACCGAGTGGACGATGCTCGAGGTCCTGGTCCGCAACCGCGGTCGGCTGGTGCCGCGCCGCCAGCTCCTGCAGGAGGTGTGGGGCCCCTCGTACTCGGACGAGACGAACTACCTCCGCGTGTACTCCGCGCAGCTGCGGCGCAAGCTCGAGGACGATCCCGCGCACCCGCGACACATCGTCACCCAGCCCGGGATGGGCTACGTGTTCGAGGTCTAGCGTCGACCAGGCCGTGGGCCCGCTCCGGCCGTCTCGGCGACTGCGTCAGTCGAGCTCGAGGAGCCGGCGCCACGCGCGGTGGTGCTCGACGCACACGCAGCCCGCTGCCCCGAACGCCTGCGCCACCACCGCGGCCTCGCGTTCGAGCACCGCAGTGCCCTCGTCGGCGAACGTGTACTGCGCCCCGCCGGCCACCTCGGGCGTGTCCGTCTCCACCCCGACCGTCCAGCGGGCTCCCGCTCCGCGCGCGGCCTCGACGGCCGGGCGGGCGAGCGCGACGATCCCGTCGGTGCCCTCGGCGTGGTCGCTGAACGCCACGACGACGACCGCGTCGACGCGGCGCAGCGCCGCGTCCAGCAGCGACCCGCGCTCGTCGGGCGCCGCCACCGCGGTGAGCCACCACGGGGTGTCGGCGCCCAGGGTCAGGTTGGCCGGGAGTGCCTCCCGCACGGCGCCCAGCACCGCGAGCCAGCGTCGCGCACCGGCCGCGGGGTCCACGGCCC
>NZ_LFKW01000040.1:0-3235 GCF_001040865.1 Cellulomonas sp. A375-1
GTCGCGGGACGTGCCGCGGGCTGCTGGGCAGCGCCACCGGCGGCGGGGTACTCGTCGCGCAGCTTGCGCACGACGGGGGGCTCGATCGTCGAAGACGCCGAACGAACGAACTCACCCATGTCGGTGAGCTTCGTCATGATGGTCTTGCTGTCGACCCCGAGCTCCTTCGCGAGCTCGTAGACGCGAAGCTTGGCCACTTCTCTCCCTGTCTCGGCCCGCCCGGACAGGGTCGGACCGTGGTTAGTTCTTGCTGCTCATGACAGTGCTCATCACGGTGCTCATCGCTGGGCACTCATCGGAGCGTGCTCATCGGGTCGCCATCGGCTTCCAACCCGCTTCCCTGATTGACGGTCGGCGCCGGTGCTCCCGGCGTCGTGACATGGTGCTCGAGATGGCTCCGCACGGCAGAGGCGTCCGGCGGGGCCTGCAGGCGCAGGGCCCGACCGAACGCTCGTCGGCGCGTGGCGATCTCAAGGCATCCAGGATCGGGGTGCAGCCAGGCACCCCGGCCCGGCATCGTGCGGTCGACGTCCACGACCAGCACGGGCTCTCCCGTGCCGTCCGCGACGGCGACCACCCTCAGCAGGGCGGACCTGAGGCCGGTCGCTCGGCACCCCACGCACGTGCGGACCGGGACACCCGCCGACCGCCTCGTGAGGCGCTCAGGGACGTCCGGGAGCCGCGTTCCAGCATGCGGGGACTGCCGGGCATCCGGCCCAGCCTCGCTCAGTCTACCCCTGCGGCTCACCCGACGTCGTCCGCCGAGGGGTCCGGGCCGCGGTCGTCGTCCGCGACGTCGTCGGCCGGGACCTCCGCGTCGGACCGGATGTCGATGCGCCAGCCGGTGAGCTTCGCGGCCAGGCGGGCGTTCTGGCCCTCCTTGCCGATCGCGAGCGACAGCTGGTAGTCCGGCACGATCACGCGCGCGGCCCGCGCCGCCTCGTCCACGACCGTGACCGAGATCACTCGCGCGGGCGACAGCGCGTGCGCCACCATCTCCGCCGGGTCGTCGGAGTGGTCGACGATGTCGATCTTCTCGCCACGCAGCTCGGCCATCACGGCACGGACGCGACCACCCATGGGGCCGATGCACGCGCCCTTGGCGTTGACGCCCGGCACGTTGGCCCGCACGGCCATCTTCGAGCGGTGGCCGGCCTCGCGGGCCAGCGCGGTGATCTCGACCGTGCCGTCGGCGACCTCGGGCACCTCGAGCTCGAACAGCTTGCGCACCAGGCCCGGGTGCGTGCGCGACAGCGTCACCTGCGGTCCGCGCGAGCCGCGCGCGACCTCGAGCACGTAGCCGCGGATGCGCTCGCCGTGCACGTAGGTCTCCGACGGCACCTGCTCGTGCGGCGGCAGCACGGCCTCCGTGCCGCCGACGTCGACGAGCACGACGCGCGGGTCGGGGCCCTGCTGGATGACACCACCCAGGACCTCGCCCTCCTTGCCGCGGAACGTGCCGAGCACCTGGTCGTCCTCGGCGTCGCGGAGCCGCTGGACGATCACCTGCCGCGCGGTCGCGGTCGCGATCCGGCCGAAGCCGGCGGGGGTGTCGTCGAACTCCGGCGGCTCGGACAGCGTGTGCCCGTCCTCGTCGACCGGTGCGGCCTCGCGCGCCCACACGGTGACGTGGCCCGAGCGCCGGTCCACCTCGACGCGCGCGCGCTGGTGGGCGCCCGGCGTGCGGTGGTACGCGGACAGCAGCGCCTGCTCGATGGCGGAGACGAGCACGTCGAGGCTGATCTCACGCTCCCGCTCGAGCAGCCGCAGGGCCTGCATGTCGATGTCCATCAGCTCTCCTGTCCGGCGTCGTCGCCGCCGTCGTCGTCGGGACCGAGCCCCGACATGTCCACCTCGACGCGCGCGTCCGCGACCTCGTCGAGCACGATCGTGACCGGGGCGCCGACGCGCGGCGGCCGCCCCTTGACGCCCGGGGTGACCGGCACGACGACGATCGCGTCGTCCTCGACGCCGGTCAGCCGACCCGTCAGGGACGTCCCGTCGGCGAGGCGCACGCGCACGGCACGCCCGACGGCGCGCACGAAGTGCCGGCGCTCGACGAGCGGGCTGTCGGCGCCGCGCGTCCCGACCTCGAGGGTGTACTCCCCCGCGACGGGGTCGGACGCGTCGAGCGCGTCGGAGACGGCGCGGGTCACGTCGGCGATCCGGTCGAGGTCGAGCTCGCGCTCGTCGTCCTCGGTCTGCCCCACGAGGACCTCGACGAGCACGCCTCCGCCGATCCGGCGCACGCGCACCTCCTCGAGCACGAGACCCTCGGCGACGACGACCGGGACGAGCACGTCGTTGACCCGCTGCGCGGATGCGGCTGCTGCGACCATGACCGCCTCCTTCGTGTGCGGGGCCGGACGTGCGACCCACTGGTTGTCGCACCAGGGTAACGACTCCGGCGGCCCGCGCCGGGCGGTGCCGGGCCGACGCGCCCTCGCGTGGGAGGATCGCCCGCGATGAGCACCACGATCTGCGCAGCACCGACCACCTCGCGGGTGGCGAGGATCACGCGTCCCCGACGAGGGTTCGCGGCCCGCCGTGCGGCGCTGGGCGCCGTCCTCGCCGTGACCGCGCTCGTGCTGTCGGGGTGCGGGCTCCGGCTCGAGACCCCGCCTCCGGTCGAGCCGTCACCCGACGCGCTCGAGCAGGTGCGCGCCCGCACGGTCGACGACGCCCTCGCGCTGCAGTCCGCAGCGCAGGACGCGCTGACCACCACGACCGACGAGCAGGTCCTGCCCCTGCTCGACCAGGTCGTCACGTTCTCGGAGCAGCACGTCGCGGCGCTCGGGGGCGAGTACGACTCGGGGCTCGAGGCCGACCCCGACGAGGCCCCCACGCCGTCGCCCACCCCGACGGTCGCGACGACCACGGCGCAGGACGTGCTCGCGCTGCTCGGCGACACCACGACGACCGCGGGCACCGACGCGAACAGCACGACAGACGGACCGCTCGCGCGCCTGATCGCCTCGGTGGCCGTCTCCCGCGCGGACCTCACCGACCGGCTCGCGAGCGCGCTCGGCGAGGACTCCCCCGGGCCCGCGGTGCCGGAGCAGGTCGTCGTCCCGCCGGAGGTCGACGCCGACGTCGCCGGGCCGCTCGCGCGGGCGCACGACGAGGCCGGCTACGCGCTCGAGGTGCTCGCCGCACGGGGTCCGGAGCAGACGCGCGCCGCCACGCTCGCCTCGGCCCGCGCGCACCGCGCCGCCGCGGACGCGTGGGCGAACGC
>NZ_LFKW01000041.1:0-13309 GCF_001040865.1 Cellulomonas sp. A375-1
CGATCGGTGCCCACGGCTCGCGCGACGCGCGCCGCGGCCCGCGCGACCGCACCGGTCAACGGCACCCCACCGCGTTCCGTCGCGGCCGCGGTGCGGCGGTCGACGGCGAGCCGCGCGAGGACCGGCAGCTCCACCGCACGCGCGAGCTCGTCCGCCCCCAGCCCGCCCGGGGACGGCCCGACAGCGACGATGCCGACATGCGCACCGTGGCCGACGAGCCGGTCGCGCATCGCCAGGACGCCCGAGACGGTGCGCAGGTCGCGCGGCGCGAGCACGACGATCGCATCGCATGCCGCGGCGACCGACTCCCCGGTCACGACGCCGGCGCGTTCGAGGTCGAGCACCACGACGCCGCACACCCCGGCGAGCGCGTGCAGCACGTCGGCGACCACGCCCGGCTCGGGGAACGACGGACGCTGCCGGTCGGCGCTGAGCACCGCGCACGGCCCCCAGCGCGGGAGCAGCGCGAGCACCTGCGTGCCGTCGACGTCGCCGCGCGCCGAGGTCAGGTCGGGCCAGCGCACGCCGTCGGTGTCCTCGAGCGCCAGCAGGACGTCGATGCCCGCGGCGCACCGGTCGAGGTCCACGAGCGCGGTCGCGGTGCGCCGCGCGAACCGCGCCGCGAGCGCCGCCGCGAACGTCGACGCGCCTGCCCCACCACGCCCGCCGACGACCCCGATCACCCGCGCACGCGCCGGGTCCTGACCCGCGCCCGGTCCGCGGCTCGGCACCGCTCGGTACGACGAGGCCGCCGGCGGCGGAGCGTCCAGCTCGGTGCCCTCGGCCGTCGGCCACGTGTCCCTGCCCCGCCACACGCCGTGCTCGTCCGTTGCCCCCACGCTCCGCCTCCCCTCGGTCGTCCCATCGCCCGCTCGGCCGGCGGCGTGCGCCAGCAGGCGGCCTGCGTCGCCCGGGCTCGTCGCAAGCGCGGATGTGCCGACCCTGGCGCACCGCGTCGGCGGCGAGCGGTGCGCCTCGACGAACCTGTGGACGCGCACGCCGTCGACGTGGGCTGGGGTCGGGTCGCGCCGACAACGTCCGGCCCCGCCGGTGCCGTGTCGGACGAGGTCGCTACGCTCGCGGGGGTGCCCTCCCCGGGCACGTGACGCACCACGAGCCCGCGACCCGAGGAAGGAGCGCGCCGATGGCCGACGACGCCGACGACCGGGCCGAGCCCGCGCGCACCGCGCACCGGCCCACGCGCGCCGCAGCGTTCTTCGACCTCGACAAGACGATCATCGCCACGTCGTCGGCCACGGCGTTCTCGCGCGGGTTCCTCGCCGAGGGCCTGCTCACGCGCCGCAACGTCCTGCGTACCGCGGTCGCGCAGTTCCTCTACCTCGTCGGCGGCGCGGACGCCGCGCAGACCGAGCGACTGCGCGCGAACCTGTCGCGCACGGTCACGGGCTGGCCGGTCTCGCAGGTGTCGCAGATCGTCGCCGAGACGCTGCACGAGGCGATCGACCCGACCGTCTACGCCGAGGCCGTCGCGCTCATCGCGGAGCACCACGCGGCGGGCCGGGACGTGGTGGTCGTCTCGGCGTCGGGCAGCGAGATCGTCGAGCCCATCGCGGCGGTGCTCGGGGCGGACCACGTCGTCGCGACGCGCATGCAGGTGGTCGACGGCCTCTACACGGGCGACATCGACTTCTACGCCTACGGCGAGAACAAGGCCGAGGCGATCCGCGAGCTCTCGCAGTCCCACGGCTACGACCTCGCGTCGAGCTTCGCGTACTCCGACTCGATCACGGACGCCCCGATGCTCGGCGTCGTCGGGCACGGGTTCGCGGTCAACCCCGACCGCGCGCTGCGGCGGCTCGCGGTCGAGAACGGCTGGGGTGTGCTGGCGTTCCGACGGCCCGTGCCGCTGTTCGACTTCGACCGTGAGGCACGGGTCGCGAGCGCGCTCGTCGTCGCCGCGGTGGTCGCCGGGGGCCTCGCGTGGTGGCTCTGGCACCGGCGCCGAGCACGCGGGCGCTGACGCACGGCACGCTCCCTGGCCCGTCCGGACTGCGGACACCGGTCCCAGACTGTGAACCGGCGGGGCCGGTCACCTGCGACGACGACGGCACCACTATCCGAACCCCGCGATCGGGGGTATCAACGGAGTCACAACTGCAGAGCCGCGAGGGTACCCACGCGCAGGTGTAGCCCACCTTCGGGCAGGTCGACCGGGCTGGTCCCGTTGCGAACCACGAGAGTGCACGCTTGATCACCCTCAGGCAGCAGACACGACGACGGCGTCCCTCGGGGCGCCGTCGCTCGTGCGCGCCGATCCCGTCCGGCATCGCGGTCAGGTCGTCAGCCGCCACCGAGGTCAGCGGGATCTGACGACCTCGCACAGTCCTGACGACCTCGCGGGCGACGACGGACGTGTCAGGACAGGGAGCCGGCGAGCACCGAGTCCGCCACCGCGCGCGCTGCTGTGGCGCCCGCGACGACCGCCGACGCGTACGCCGTGACCCACGCCGCGACCCGGTCCGGCTCCCCCGTCGCGTAGCCCGCCACCCCCGCGACGTAGAGCTGGGGCGAGGCGGCCCACGTGAGCTCGGGCAGGATCGAGCCGGTCGGGTCGAGCCCGCCGGACGTGGCGATCACCCGCGCGACGAGCCGAGCGACCATCCCGTTGCCCGCGACGAACGGCCGCACGGCCAGCACCTCCGCGTGCACGAGCGCCGCGACGACGAGCGCGGGCGCGGTGGTCGTGGCGACGGTCCGGGCGAGCAGGTCGATGCGCGACGCGACCTCGAGCCCTGTCGACGACGAGCCGAGCCCTCGCTGGTCGAGCGCCGGCTCGTCTGTACGCAGCCGCCCGAGCGCGTCGACGGGCAACCACCCGGCACCGACGACCGTGTGCGCACGGGCGAGCAGCTGCGGCAGGGGCGGCAGCGCCGCACGCTGCTGCGCGCCGAGGTCGGGCACGAGCGCCTCGACGAGCGAGGACCCGCGCAGCGCCCCGACGAGCACGGACTGCGCATCCACGCCGCGCCCACCGGCGTACTGCACGCCGGTGGGCGCGGCACCGGCCCCCAGCGGGGCACTCGCCCGTGCACCGTCGTCGGGCGGGGACGACGAGCTCGTCGCCCAGCTCGTCGTGCCGGTCGCGAGCGAGCGCACGAGGTCGAGCGGCAGCCGCGCGCCCTCGAGCGAGGCGCTGGCGTGCGCGGCGCGCAGCCCGGCCTCGGCGCGCACCTCTCGCCAGCGCCTGCGGTACGCCTCGTGCCAGCGCAGCTCGTCGCACGCGGTGCGCGCGCTCTCGACGGCCTCAGCCGTCATCTCGACCCACCCGGCCAGCACGTCCCGCGTCACCCCGCGACGGTACCCGCGCCCCGAGTCCCCGAACGGCCGCGCGGCCCGAGCACGGTGCGCGGCCACTGACCGCGCGGCACACTGGCGCCATGGCCGGGCCCAGCGTGTCGTCGTCCATCACCGTCCGCCTGCACCTCGCAGCCCGCCCCACGGCGGTGAGCGAGCTGACGACCGCGATCGAGCAGGCGGGCGGCATCGTCACCGCGCTCGACGTCACCGCGTCCGAGCACGAGCAGATGCAGGCCGACGTGACGTGCGCGACGCGCGGCGAGGAGCACGCCGCGCAAGTCGTCGCGGCTCTGGACGGCCTGGACGGCGTGCGCGTCGACCGCGTGAGCGACCGGACGTTCCTCATGCACCTGGGCGGCAAGCTCGAGATCACGTCCAAGGTCCCGCTGCGCAACCGCGACGACCTGTCGATGGCGTACACCCCGGGCGTCGCGCGGATCTGCGAGGCGATCGCCGCGCACCCGGAGGACGCCCGGCGGCTGACGATCAAGCGCAACACGATCGCCGTGGTCACCGACGGCACGGCCGTGCTGGGCCTGGGCGACGTGGGCCCGCTCGCCGCGCTGCCGGTCATGGAGGGCAAGGCGGTGCTGTTCAAGCGGTTCGCGGACATCGACGCGTTCCCGATCGCGCTCGACACCACGGACGTCGACCAGATCGTCGAGACGGTGTGCGCGATCGCTCCGGTGTTCGCGGGCATCAACCTGGAGGACATCAGCGCGCCGCGGTGCTTCGAGGTCGAGCGGCGGCTGCGCGAGCGGCTCGACATCCCGGTGTTCCACGACGACCAGCACGGCACGGCGATCGTCGTGGTGGCGGCGCTGACGAACGCGCTGCAGGTGGTGGGCAAGCGCATCGAGGACGTGCGGATCGTGCTGTCGGGTGCCGGTGCGGCGGGTACGGCGGTGCTGCGGCTGCTGCTCGCGGCCGGGGCGGTCGACGTCGTCGTCGCGGACATCGACGGCGTGGTCCACCCGGACCGGCCGGGCCTGACCGAGTCGCTGCGGTGGACGGCCTCGGTGACCAACCCGCGCGGCGTGACCGGGACGATCCCGCAGGCGCTCGTGGGGGCGGACGTGTTCATCGGCGTCTCCGCGCCGGACGTGATCACGGGCCGCGACGTGTCCCACATGGCGAAGGACGCGATCGTGTTCGCGCTGGCCAACCCGCGCCCCGAGGTGGACCCCGACGACGCGGCGCAGTACGCGGCGGTCGTCGGCACGGGCCGCTCCGACTTCGCGAATCAGATCAACAACGTGCTCGCGTTCCCGGGCGTGTTCCGCGGCCTGCTGGACGCGCAGAGCCACCGCATCACCGACGACATGCTGCTCGCGGCGGCCGGCGCCCTGGCCGCGGTGGTCCGCCCCGACGAGCTCAACCCCACCTACATCGTCCCGAGCGTCTTCAACCCCGAGGTCACGACGCGCGTCGCGGCCGCGGTCGCGGAAGCCGCCCACGACCACCCCTGACGCCGCTCGAACCGCGCCACTGGGTGGAGAAGGTCACGCCGTACATGACCGGGTCCACCCAATCGACTCGCGCCCCGGCGGGCGTGGTCAGCGGAAGGCGCCGCGCACGTACTGGGGCTGGTAGCCCGTCGTCGTGACGGCCTTCAGCGGCACGGACGCGGACGGCTCGGGTGAGGCGGGCAGCTCGCCGAGCCGCACGCCGAGGTGGTGCGCCGCGCGCAACGGCCACGACGGGTCTCGCAGCGCACCGCGTCCGACGAGCACGGCGTCGGCTGAGCCGTCGGCAAGCACCTGCTCCGCGAGCGCCGGGTCGTCGAGCAGGCCGACCGCCGCCACGGGCAGCCCCGAGACCTCCCGGACCCGCCGGGCGAACGGCACCTGGTAGCCGGGCTCGACGGGGATCGCCGCGAGCGCGTTGCCGCCGGTCGAGACGTCGACGAGGTCCACACCGTGCCCGACGAGCGCGCGCACCACCTGCGCGACGTCCTCGACGGACAGCCCGTCCGGGACCCAGTCGGTCGCGGACACGCGCACGAAGAGCGGGCGGTCGTCGGGCCAGGCGGCGCGCACCGCGTCGACGGTCTCGACGAGCAGGCGCGCCCGGTTCTCGAGCGAGCCCCCGTAGGCGTCGGTGCGCTCGTTGGACAGCGGCGACAGGAACTGGTGCAGCAGGTAGCCGTGCGCGGCGTGCACCTCGACGACGTCGAACCCGGCGTCGACCGAGCGGCGCGCGGCGGCGGCGAACGCCTCGGGTACCGCGGCGACCTCGTCGGCCGACAGCGCGGCGGGCGGTGCGAGCTCGGGGAACGCGAGCGCCGACGGACCGCGCGTCGTCCAGCCCCCGTCGTCGGCCGGGACGGTGCCCGACGACGCCGAGAACGGCCGGTACACCGACGCCTTGCGCCCCGCGTGCGCGAGCTGCACGCCGATCCGGGTGCCGCGCGCGTGCACGAAGTCGGTGACGCGCCGCCACGCGACCGCGTGCTCGTCGGACCACAGCCCGGCGTCCTGCGGGGTGATCCGACCCTCGGGGACCACCGCGGTCGCCTCGGTGAGCAGCAGGCCGAACCCGCCCGACGCGCGTGCGCCCAGGTGCACGAGGTGCCAGTCGTCGACGAACCCGTCGACCGACGAGTACTGGCACATGGGCGCGAGCCACGCACGGTTGGTGAACGTCGTGCCACGCAGGGTCAGGGGTGAGAACAGGTGCGTCACGCGCGCGAATCTACGTCCCCGAGCGCGTCTCACCCGCGCGCGCAGCCTTTCGTCCCACGAACCGGATACGCGTCCACGCGAGCATGGCCAGGTGCTGAGCATCGAGGAAGCGGTCGAGACCCAGGCCGAGAACGCGCACCACAAGGTCGAGCTGCTGTCGACGCCGTGGTTGTTCCTGGTCCGCACCATGCTGGCCGGTGCGTACATCGGCATCGGCGTGGTCATCATGGTCGAGGCGGGCGGCCCGCTCGTCGCCGCCGGGAACCCGTTCGCGCCGCTCGTGCAGGGCATGGTCTTCGGCGTCGCGCTGACGATCGTCGTGATCGCCGGGGGCGAGCTCGCGACGTCCGCGATGATGATGCTCACGCAGGGCGCGATGCGCCGTCGCATCTCCTGGGGCAAGGCGGGCGTGACGCTGCTCGCGGTGCTCGCCGGGAACCTCGTCGGCGCGTTCCTGTTCGCGACGCTCGTGCACCTGTCCGGCGTCACGGCACCGGGCACCGCGGCGGGCGAGAACATCGCCCGGATGATCGAGCACAAGGCGCACGAGACGAACGTGCAGCTCCTGGTCCGCGGCATCCTGTGCAACCTGCTGGTCTGCCTCGGCGTGTGGTGCGCGACGAAGCTGCGCGACGAGGCCGCGAAGATCATGGCGATCTTCGCGTGCGTCATGGTCTTCATCACCTCGGGCTTCGAGCACGTGGTCGCGAACATGACGACGATGTCGCTCGGCCTGCTCGGCGACCTGCCGGGCGCGACCGTGCTCGAGTTCGCGCGCAACATGCTCTTCGTCGGCCTCGGCAACACGATCGGCGGCGCGCTGCTCGTCGGCGCCGCGTACGCGTACCGCGCGACGCCGCGCCTCACCGAGCCGACCGCGGCCGTCACGGCGGCGGTGACGCCGTCCGACGAGCCGGCGGCCGACGCGCCCGCGAACGGCGTGCCTGCGAGCGACGTCGCCGCGACCCCGACCGACGAGCAGGCGGACGACCGCGACTCCTCCGCGACTCGCGTCCCCGAGCAGGCGACCCGGAGCGAACCCGCCCTACGGTGAGTGGTGACGGCGGTGCGAGCCGGCACCGCCCGGAGCCGGGAGCCGTGATGAGCACCTCCGACGACGAGACCGCTCGTGCCGAGGCCGCTGGACGAGCCGCCGGCCCGACGAGCACCTCCGAGCCCTCCTCGGACACCGCCCGGCACGCCGTGGTGCGCCCCGAGCCCACCCCTCCGCCACCGCCACCCAGCGGCGCCAGGCCCTCGACCGTCCCCGCACCACCGCCCGCACCCTCGCCCGCGCCGGTCCTCGCGAGCCCGCCCGACGGCGGCACGGAGCAGCCCACGACCGGGCAGACGCCACCCCAGGCGACACAGCCTGCCGGTGATCAGACGCGCGCCGACGACCCCGCACTCTTCCCCTCGCCGAACGCACCGCACCGCACCGCGACGGGCACCCACGTGCTCGGTGCGCTCGCGGGCCTCCTGCTCGCTCCCCTCGCGGTGACGGTGCTGCTGCTCGGGCAGTCGCGCATCCTCGCGGTGCAGGTGGTGGGCTGGGACGACGCGGTCGACTGGTCGGGCGTCGTGCTCGTCGTGCTCGCGCTCGTCGCGCTGGGGTGGGTCGCGCTGCTCGCGGTGTGGACCCCCGCGGCTCCGATCACGGGCGGCGTGGTGCTCACGGTGCTCGGTGCGGTCGCCCTGACGGCCCCGCACGTGGTGCACGCCCAGGTGCTCCGCGTGGTCGACGAGAGCAGCTGGCGGTCGACGGCGCTCGAGGTCACGGTCGCGGGCACGTCGGGCACGCTGCTGGTCGCGGGCTTCCTGCTGCTGCTCGCGGGCGTCGTGGCGCTCGCGGCGCACCGGCGCGGACTCGCCCTCGGGGCGTTCCGCGAGCGCCACCGCTGACCTCCCGACGAGCGGCGCGCACGGGTCCCACCGCGCGGCACCCCGCAGGTCGCTGCGCGACCCGCGAACCGCCGGATACCGCCCACCGCAGGGCGCATCGGGCCCGGTGGTGGCTAGAGTCTCCCCACGGAAGGACCTTGGTCCTGCCTCGTTCGACCCGCACCGATGTCGCTGCACCTGGAGGCCTGCGTGTCCGACCCGACCGCCGGCGGCCTGGAGAACCTTCTCTCCGAGGACCGTCGCTTCCCGCCGTCTGCCGAGTTCGTCGCGCAGGCGAACGCCACCGCGGACCTCTACTCGTGGGCGAACGCGGACCGCCCCGCCTTCTGGGCCGAGCAGGCGCGCGACCTCATCTCGTGGAGCACGCCGTTCCAGGAGGTGCTCGACTGGTCGCAGGCGCCGGTGGCGCGGTGGTTCGCGGACGGCAGGTTGAACGCCGCCTACAACGCGGTGGACCGGCACGTCGAGGAGGGCCGCGGCGACCGGGTCGCGCTGCACTTCGAGGGTGAGGGCGGCGACACCCGCACGATCACCTACGCGGACCTGCAGCGTGAGGTCTCGAAGGCCGCGAACGCCCTGACGGCGCTGGGCGTCGGCACGGGCGACCGCGTCGCGATCTACCTGCCGCTGATCCCGGAGGCGGTCTTCACGATGCTCGCGTGCGCCCGCATCGGCGCGCCGCACTCGGTCGTGTTCGGCGGCTTCTCCGCCGAGGCGCTGCACAGCCGCATCCTCGACGCCGAGGCGACGCTCGTCGTGACGGCCGACGGCGGTTTCCGGCGCGGCGCGCCGTCCGCGCTCAAGCCCGCGGTCGACGAGGCGCTCGCGAAGGGTCCGACGTCGGTCGAGCACGTGCTCGTCGTGAAGCGCACGGGACAGGACGTCGAGTGGACCGAGGGCCGCGACGTGTGGTGGTCCGACGTGGTCGACCCCGCGTCCGACCAGCACACGCCGGTCGAGGTCGACGCGGAGCACCCGCTGTTCATCCTCTACACGTCGGGCACCACCGGGAAGCCGAAGGGCATCTTCCACACGACCGGCGGGTACCTCACGCAGGCGGCGTACACGCACCTCAACGTGTTCGACCTCAAGCCGGAGACGGACGTCTACTGGTGCACGGCCGACATCGGCTGGATCACCGGTCACACGTACGTCGTGTACGGGCCGCTGGTCAACGGAGCGACGCAGGTCATCTACGAGGGCACCCCGGACACCCCGCACCGCGGCCGCTGGTGGGAGATCATCGCGAAGTACGGCGTGACGATCCTCTACACCGCTCCCACGGCGATCCGCACGTGCATGAAGTGGGGCGAGGAGATCCCGGGCCAGTTCGACCTGTCGTCGCTGCGCGTGCTCGGGTCGGTGGGTGAGCCCATCAACCCCGAGGCGTGGATGTGGTACCGCCGGGTCATCGGTGGCGACAAGGCCCCGATCGTCGACACGTGGTGGCAGACGGAGACGGGCGCGATCATGATCAGCCCGCTGCCGGGCGTGACCGAGACCAAGCCGGGCTCGGCGCAGGTCCCGCTGCCCGGCATCGCGGCGGACGTCGTCGACGACGACGCGCACCCGGTCCCGAACGGCGCGGGCGGCTACCTGGTCCTCACCGAGCCGTGGCCGGCCATGCTGCGCGGCATCTGGGGCGACGAGCAGCGGTACAAGGACACGTACTGGTCGCGGTTCCGTGGCCTGTACTTCGCGGGCGACGGCGCCAAGAAGGACGACGACGGCGACATCTGGCTGCTGGGCCGGGTCGACGACGTGATGAACGTGTCCGGTCACCGGCTGTCGACCACGGAGATCGAGTCCGCACTGGTCTCGCACCCGTGGGTGGCCGAGGCCGCGGTGGTCGGCGCGACCGACGACACCACAGGGCAGGCGGTCGTCGCGTTCGTGATCCTGCGCGGTGACGCGGGCGTGGGCGAGTCCTCGCCCGACGAGGTGCAGCTCGAGCTGCGCAACCACGTCGCCAAGGAGATCGGGCCGATCGCCAAGCCACGCCAGGTGCTCGTGGTCCAGGAGCTGCCCAAGACGCGCTCGGGCAAGATCATGCGCCGGCTGCTGCGCGACGTCGCCGAGCACCGGGCGGTGGGCGACGCGACCACCCTCGCCGACTCCTCGGTGATGGATCTCATCGCACAGGGTCTGTCCACACCCTCGGCCTCGTCGCAGGACTGACGGGCGCGAGCCGAGAACCGCCGCGGCGCCGCACGAGGCGGCGGCCTCCAGGTCACGCGGCCCGGGACGTGCAACCGTCCCGGGCCGCGTTCGTCGTCCCCGACGCGCAACGTTTAGGCGCGTGTCCCGACGGCGACCGCCCTGGTTGGGTGACGGTGTGCCTGCCCTCGGCGGGTACTCAGCCAACCCCACCGGCCACGCACGCCGTGGCCACGACCCACGATGATCTTCGGCTACCCAGCCCAGTCGCCGAGGCTCTCAGGAAGAGGTTTTCCATGAGGTCTCGACCCCTGTTCGCGTGCGCTGCGGCGGCCGCCATGGTCGTCGCGCTCGGCGCCACGGCCCTGGCCACGTCGGCCACCGCCGCGACGCCCCCGGGCCTGCACGTCTCCGGGACGCAGCTGCTGGAGAAGGACGGCACGCCGTTCGTCGCCCGCGGCGTGAGCCACGCGCACACCTGGTACACGTCCCAGACACCCACGGCGATCCCGGCGATCCGCGCCGCCGGGGCCAACGCGCTGCGCGTCGTGCTGTCCGGCGGCGACCGCTGGACCAAGAACGACGCGACCGACGTCGCGAACATCATCAGCCTGTGCAAGGCCAACAAGCTCATCTGCATGCTCGAGAACCACGACACCACGGGCTACGGCGAGCAGAGCGGTGCGGTCACGCTCGACAAGGCCGCCGACTACTGGGTGAGCATCGCCTCGGCCCTCAAGGGCCAGGAGGACTACGTCCAGATCAACATCGGCAACGAGCCGTACGGCAACAACGCCACCGCCAACGCCGGCTGGACCGCTGACTCGATCGCGGCGATCAAGAAGCTGCGCACCGCGGGCCTGCACCACAACATCGTGATCGACGCACCGTCGTGGGGTCAGGACTGGGCAGGCATCATGCGCGACAACGCCCAGACCGTCGCCGCGGGCGACCCGGACGGCAACGTCCTGTTCTCCGTCCACATGTACGGCGTCTACAACAACGCCTCGACCATCAAGACGTACCTCGACGCGTTCAAGGCGAAGGGCCTGCCGCTCGTGATCGGCGAGTTCGGCAACATGCACTCCGACGGCGACCCCGACGAGGACACGATCATGTCCGAGGCGGTCGCGCGGGGGCTCGGGTACTACGGCTGGTCGTGGTCCGGCAACGGCGGCGGCGTCGAGTACCTGGACATGGTCACGGGCTTCAACCCCGCCCAGAAGACCTCGTGGGGGACGCGGATCTTCGACGGCGCGAACGGCATCAAGGCCACCGCGGTCACGGCGAAGATCTTCGGCACCCAGCCGACCTCCACGCCCACCCCGACGCCCACCCCGACGCCGACACCCACGGTCACGCCGACGCCGACACCCACCCCGACGAGCACGCCGTCACCGACGCCCACCGCGTCGCCCACGACGAACCCCACCGGCACGTGCGTGGCGACCTTCACGGTCGTCGGCTCGTGGCCCGGCGGGTTCCAGGGCGCGGTGACCGTCAAGGCGGGCGCGACCGCGCTCTCGTCGTGGCGCACGACGTTCGCCCTGTCGGGTGCCACCGTCCAGCAGGGGTGGAGCGGCACGTTCAGCGGCACGTCCACCGTGACCGTGACGAACGCGCCGTGGAACGGGGCCCTCGCGCCGGGGCAGACCGCCGAGTACGGGTTCATCGGCTCGGGTGCCGCGCCCAGCACGCCGCCCCCCGTGACGTGCGCCTGAGCTGACGCGTCCGCTGCGTCCGACGAGCCTGCGTCCGACGAGCACGCGTCCGACGGGCACGCGCCGGCGAGCACCGGCGCCGCCTCGCCCTGGTCCGAGCCTCGCGCTCAGGCCAGGGCGAGGTGCGTCAGGAGCTCCTTGACCGAGTCACGACCGGCCCGGTTGGCGCCGACCGTCGAGGCCGACGGCCCGTAGCCGACGAGGTGGATCCGCGGGTCGGCGGCCACGCGTGTCCCCTCCATCACGACCCCGCCGTGCGGGCCCCGCAGCCGCAGGGACGCGAGGTGGTCGAGCGCGGGCCGGTAGCCCGTGGCCCACACGATGGTGCGCGCCTCGACGTGCGGGTCGCCGCCGACCCACGCGCCCGGCCCGACGAGGGGGTCGTCGGGCGCACCGCCGGCACCGACGGCGGGCACGGGTGGCGGGACCGGGTCGTCCCACGCGACGCCGTCGGCGACGATCCGGCTGAACATCGGCCGCGCCCGCAGCACGCCGGACGCGATGCCCTCGCGGTACGCGTCGGTCAGCGGCAGACCGGTGACGGAGACGATCGACCCGGGCGGCAGCCCCACCGCGGTGCGCTCGGCGACGAGGGCGACGGCGGCACGCCCGAGCTCGGGCGTCAGGTCGCCGTGCCGCCAGGCGGGCGGGCGGCGGGTGACCCACGTGGTCGTCGTGACCTGGGCGAGCTCGAGCAGCAGCTGCACGGCCGACGTCCCGCCGCCCACGACGACGACGTGGCCGTCGGCGAGATCGTGCGGGTCACGCACGTCGCGCGAGTGCACCTGACGGCCGCGGAACGCCGCACGGCCCGGGTAGGTGGGCCAGAAGGGCTTGCGCCACGTGCCCGACGCGTTGACGACCCCGCGCGCACGCCACACCACCGACTCGCCGCTGGTGTCGACGAGGTGCGACGTGACCCGCAGGCGCCCGCGGCCGAGCCGGTCGTCCGGCTCGTCGGGGTCCTCCTCGACGCGCGTCACGGTCACGGGACGCTGCACGTGCAGGCCGAACGCCTCCTCGTACTGCGCGAAGTAGTACGGCACCGCCTTGGCGGCGCTCTCGGAGGGGTCCGGCACGAGCAGCGGCATGCCCGGCAGGTCGTGCACCCCGTGCGCGTCGGAGACCCGCATGCCGGGCGGCCGGTGCTGCCACGCGCCGCCGGGCTCGGGCGCGTCGTCGAGCACGACGAACGTCGCGGCCGCGTCCTGCCAGCCGCGGTCGCCGACGGGCACGAGCCCCGCGCGGTGCAGGTGGTACGCCGCGGACAGGCCCGCCTGGCCGGCTCCGATCACGACGACGTCGACGTCGACCACCGTGGGCGCGCCGTCCTGCTGGGTGCCGTCGACCTCCGGACGGGACTCGGCCTCGGCCTCGGCACGCGCCCGCCGGGCTCGTCGTCCGCCGACGACCCCCTGCGCCTGCTCGGCCACCGGCGCGACACCGGCGGGCTCGGCCACCGGCGCGACACCGGCGGGCTCGGCCACCGGCGCGACATCGGCGGGCTCGGCCGTCGCGGGCTCCGCA
>NZ_LFKW01000042.1:0-3906 GCF_001040865.1 Cellulomonas sp. A375-1
CCGGCGTCGAGGTCGGCCGCGCCCGTGGCGAGCTGCTGCGCGCCGTCCGCCGACCGCTGCGCACCGTCCGCCACCTGCGTCGCGCCGTCGCCGAGGTCGCCGGCCGCGGTCCGCAGCGTCAGCGCGCCGTCGGCGGCCTGGGCGAACCCGTCGCGCGCGTCCCCGAGCCCGACGAGCACGCGGTCGACGGCCTGCTCGCCGACGGACGCCGAGACCGCCGCCTGCACCTGGGCCATCGCGCTGCGGCCGAGCGTCGAGGCGAGGAACGAGTTCGCGTCGTCGTACGTGACGAGGATCTGCGCGGCCGTGGGCGCGTCGCCCGAGGCCGAGGTGATGTCGCTCGAGAAGTCCTCGGGCACGGTCACCGCGAAGTAGTACGTGCCGTCGGCCACGCCGGTTGCGGCGGCGTCGGCGTCGGTGACCTGCCAGTCGAGGCCGCCCGCGCTCGTGAGCTGGTCGACCACCTCGTCGCCCGCGCGCAGCTCGCGGCCGTCGAGGGTCGCACCCTGGTCGGCGTTCACGAGCGCGACCGGGAGGCGGTCGAGGTTGCCCATCGGGTCCCAGAAGGCCCACAGGTAGAGCGCGCCGTAGAGCAGCGGGACGAGGACGATCGCGGCGATCGCGAGCCGTGGCAGGCGGCCGCGGCGGAACCGGCGTAGCTCGGTCCCGGTGCTGGTGAGGGCAGACATGAGGGGTCCTTCGGGGGGTGCGGGAGGCGGGTGTGCTCGCCGGTCAGGCGAGGTCGGGTGCGGGCACGGCGTGCGGGCCGGTGGCGAGAGTGACCTGCGTCGGTGTGGTGTGCCACGGTGTGCGCGCCACCTCGTCGAGCGAGGCGACGGACGCGACCACCGTGGTCCCTGCGGCGGTGAGCGCCTCGAGGCGCTGCCAGAGCGTCGCGCGCCGCGTGGTGTCGTGGACCTGGTCGACGTCGTCGACGACGAGCAGGCGCGGACCCTGAGCCATGGCGAGGGTCACGCGCAGCAGGAGCGCGTCGACCTCGTCGAGGTCCCACAGCACGGACTCGACGCGCGGGAGGGGCCGCTCGCCGAAGACGGGCTCGGCCAGCGCGCGGAAGGTCCGCTGGTCCTCGCGCGGCGCGCGGCGGTACCAGGGGGCGAGCCAGGTGAGGCGCTCGCGGACCACCTCACCCACCGTGACGCTCTCGTCCAGGTCGTCGATCCCGGCGAAGCCCGCCACGGCGGCCAGTCGCTGCACCCTGCGGCGCTCACGGGGCAGCGTGTGACCGAGCACCTCGAGGGTCGCGTCCGCGTCCGGGACCATGCGGCCCGCGAGCGTCAGGAGCAGGCTCGAGCGACCCCCGCCCTGCGGGCCCTGCACGACCGTGAGCGCGCCCGCCGGGAGGTCGAGGTCCACGGGCCCGTACACGACGCCGCGTCGGCCGTGCAGGCGCAACCCTCGCGCGACGACCGCCACGGGAGTCGCCAGGGAAGCCTCCGGTGGCGTCTCGAGGGCGGGTGCGAGCTCGAGCGTGTCGCGCACGGCACCCTCCTGCGGCTGGGCGGTGGCGGGGTCCTGCTGGTTCACGAGTCCTCCTGACTGACCGGTCAGTACAAACGATAGACCCGTCGGTCCTCGCACGCACCACCGCACGGCCTGTCTCGCTCGTCACAGCCGCGCGCGACGGCGGTGATCGGCGTGCCGGCGACGTGGACCGCGCCGACCTGGACGTGCGCGGCGTGCGAGGATTCTCGCCATGGCGATGCGAGAGATCCGGACTGTCGGCGACCCCGTGCTGCGCACCCCGTGCGACCCGATCACGACGATCGACGACCGCGTGCGCTCGCTCGTCGAGGACCTGCTGGAGACCGTCGACGCCGACGGCCGCGCGGGCCTGGCCGCCAACCAGATCGGCGTGGGGCTGCGGGCCTTCTCGTGGAACATCGACGACGAGATCGGCTACGTCCTGAACCCGCAGATCGTCGAGCTGTCCGAGGACGAGTACCAGGACGGCGACGAGGGCTGCCTGTCGGTCCCGGGCCTGTGGTACCCGACGCGGCGCGCCTGGTACGCGCGGGTCGTCGGCACGGACCTCGACGGCCGTGAGGTCGTCGTCGAGGGCACCGAGCTCATGGGGCGCTGCCTGCAGCACGAGGTCGACCACCTCGACGGCATGCTCTACCTCGACCGCCTCGAGCGCTCGGTCCGCAAGAAGGCGATGCGCGCGATCCGCGAGCAGCTCTGAGCCGCCCGGGGCGACCGCTCAGCGGTGCATGACGCGCCGTGAGAGCCGGTTCCCGATCGCCTGCGCGGCCTGCACGAGCAGGATGATCACGACGACCGTGATCCACACGACCGCGAAGTTCCAGCGCTTGTAGCCGTAGTCGAGCGCGAACGCCCCCAGCCCGCCGCCGTCGATGATGCTCGCGAGGGCGGACATGTCGACGACCGCGACGAACACGAACGTGTAGCCCAGGATCAGCGGGCCCAGCGCCTCGGGGACGAGCAGCGTGGAGATGATGCGCCAGCGCGTCGCGCCCGTCGCGCGAGCCGCCTCGATCACGCCCGGGTCGATCGCGACGAGGTTCTGCTCGACGATCCGCGAGACGCCGAACGTCGCGGCGAACGACATCGCGACGACCATCGCGGTGCTGCCCAGGCGGGTGCCGAGCAGGGTCACCGTGACCGGGGCGATCACCATGAGCAGGATCAGGAACGGGATCGGGCGGAACACGTTCACGACGAGGTTGAGCACGAAGAACACGCCACGGTGCGCGAGTAGCCCGCCGCGGCGGGTCGTGTAGAGCGCGAGCCCCAGCGCGAGGCCCAGTGCGCCGCCGATGACGAGCGTCGCCCCCACCATGTAGAGGGTCTGGCCGAGGGACTCGACGAGCTTGGGGCCGTGGAACGACCAGTCGAAGCCCTGGCCGGCCTGCACGACGGGGATCATCGGACTTCCTGCACGGTGGTGACCTCGCGCAGCCGCGCGATGAGGTGGTCGACCGACGGGTCGGCACCTTGCAGCGCGAGCGTCAACGAGCCGAACGACCGGTCCTGGAGCGTGCCGATCCCGCCGTAGACGATCTCGAACGCCACCCCCAGCTCGCCCGCGGAGCCGAGCACCGCGCCGAGGGTGCTGCCGTCGAGCACGTCGGCCGTCACGATGCGGCCGTCGTGGTGGCGGCGCAGGCGCTCGAGGTCCGTGGCGCGGGGTCGGTCGTGCAGCACGGTCGAGACGAACCGCCGCGAGACCTCCGCGCGAGGCTGGGTGAAGACGTCGAAGACGGTCCCGAGCTCGGCCAGCCTGCCGTGCTCGAGCACGGCGACACGGTCGGCGATCGTGCGCACCACGTCGAGCTCGTGCGTGATGACGACGATCGTGACACCGAGCTCGGTGTTCACCTTGCGCAGCAGGCGCAGCACGTCCTGGGTGGTCTGCGGGTCGAGGGCGCTCGTGCACTCGTCGGCCAGCAGGATCGACGGCTGCGCGGCGAGGGCGCGAGCGATGCCGACCCTCTGCTTCTGACCCCCGGAGAGCTGGCTCGGGTGGTCGTGCGCGCGTGAGAGCAGGCCGACGAAGTCGAGCAGCTCGGCCACGCGGCGGTCCCGGTCTGCGCGGGGCCACCCCGCGACCTTGAGCGGGAACGCGACGTTGCCCGCGACCGTGCGCGACGCGAACAGGTTGAACTGCTGGAAGATCATGCCGATGTGCCGGCGCTTGAGCTCGAGCTCGCGCTCGGAGAGCCGGGTGACGTCGTCGCCGTCGACGACGAGCCGGCCCGAGGTGGCGCGTTCGAGCCCGTTGATCAACCGCACGAGCGTGCTCTTGCCCGCGCCCGAGTAGCCGATCACGCCGAACACCTCGCCGCGTTCGACGCTCAGGGAGATGCCGTCGACGGCACGGACCGGGCCGGACGGCGCCTCGAAGACCTTGGTGACCTCGTCGAG
>NZ_LFKW01000042.1:4090-20455 GCF_001040865.1 Cellulomonas sp. A375-1
TGCCGCCCGACGACTCCACGACCGACTCGAGCACGGACGGGTCGTGGTAGAGCTCGACGATCCGCTGGTACACGGGGTTGTCGAGCTCGTCGGCGCGGGCGACGATCACGTTGATGTACGGCTGGGCGCCGGGGGAGGCCGGGTCGTCGGCGTACACGAAGCCGTCGAGGTCGAAGCCCGCGTCGGTCGCGAAGTTGTTGTTCACGACGACGCCCGCGATGTCCGGGTCGGCGATGAGACCTGCGGTCTGCGACGCCTCGACCGGCCGCACGACGACCGTCGACGCGTCGGTGTCGACGTCGTCGGGCGTCGGCACGGCGGGGTCGCCCGTGAGCTCGATGAGCCCCGCCGACTCGAGGACGAACAGCGCACGCGCCTGGTTGGTCGAGTCGTTCGGGATCGCCACCTGCTCGCCCTTCGTGAACTCCTCGACCTTCTCGTGCTTCTCGGAGTAGAGCGGGAGCGGGACGATGAGCGTCGACCCGATCGGCTGCAGGTCGTCTCCCGTGTTGTTGTTGTGGTCCGCCAGGTACAGCACGTGCTGGAACGCGTTGAGGTCGATCTCGCCGTCCGCCAGCGCCGGGTTCGGCTGCGTGTACTCCGAGAAGCCGACGAGCTCGAGGTCGATGTTCTCCTTCGCGGCGAGCGCCTTGAGGATCTCCCAGTGCGGCTGCGCGATCTCGGTCGTGCCCAGGCGGACGACGGTCGGCCGGGCTGACGAGGTGCTGCCCCCGCCTGCGGCGTCGTCGTCGGAGTCACGGTTGAGCAGGTAGGCGGTCGCGGCGCCCGCGACGACGACCGCCGCGACGACGACGCCCGCGATCAGCCCGCGGCGCGAGCCGCCGGACCTCGGGGGCAGGACGGGCGCGGCACCGTCGGTCGGGTTCGTCGGGTTCGGGGTGTCAGACATGGTGGTCTCCAAGGTGAGGGGCACGTCAGCGGTGCCGTGGCGAGGCGGTCGACGGGCGGCCGGAAGGATGCGACGGGCAGCACGGCGCGTGCGGGGACGAGCGGTGGGGTCGCGCGGCCGCACGGGATGACCTGGCGGCGGATGTCGTCCGCCCGGACCGGAGGGTGCGAGCGGGGTGGAGCGGCTACGGACGCGGCCGGCGGCCGGTCGGACGGCTCAGCGGCAGAGCATCGAGCGACACGAGGCGCGCAGACACATGACGACCGTGCCCGAAGGCTCGGTGGTCCGGGTGTCCGTCGTCCGCGTGCGCATCGTCGACCTCTCGTCAGGCGGCCTCGGCCGCGTGGCAGGGCACTGGGCCCGACCTGCAGATCGGCGCTGCGCCGATCCGGGGCGAGTCAAGACCACGCGCGTCGGCGGTGTCAAATTCCGAGCCGTTCGGTGCGGTAATCCGGAGGTCAGCGGGCGTGTCGTTCACCCGCACGGGCGGCGCCCGGCGCGGTCGCTTGGCACGACACGCGGTCGTCGTGCATCCTGTGGACGTACGCCGCGAGCGCCACAGGTGGTCTGAACGGTGGGACGAGGTCGTTGGGGAAGACGAACCTCGAGCCGCTGATGGAGGACGACATGGCAGGTGCGATCACCCGCGGTGTGCTTTTCGTGCACTCAGCACCCCGTGCGCTGTGCCCGCACATCGAGTGGGCAGCAGGCAACGTGCTGGGTCAGCGCGTGTCGCTGGACTGGACCGAGCAGCCCGCCGGACCGGCGTTCTACCGCGCCGAGCTCTCGTGGCAGGGTGCCCCCGGCACCGGCGCGCGCCTCGCGTCCGCGCTGCGCGGGTGGGCGCACCTGCGCTACGAGATCACCGAGGAGCCGAGCCACGGCGTGGACGGCTCGCGCTGGAGCCACACGCCCGACCTCGGGATCTTCCACGCCGCGACCGACGTCCACGGCAACGTCGTGATCCCCGAGGACCGCATCCGTGCGGCGCTCGAGCACGCGGGGGACGCCGCCCGGCTGCGCGCCGAGCTGGACCTCGCGCTCGGTCAGGCGTGGGACGACGAGCTCGAGCCGTTCCGGTACGCGGGCGCGGGCGCACCCGTGCGCTGGCTGCACCGGGTCGGCTGAGCCGACAGACGACGAGAGGGGCGCTCCTGACCGGGGCGCCCCTCTCGTCGTCGGTGGTCCGTCAGGCGGAGGTGACCACCAGGGCCACGTTGTGGCCGCCGAAGCCGAACGAGTTGTTGATCGCCGCGATCTCACCGGCGGGCAGGGCTCGCGGCGTGTCACGGACCAGGTCGAGCACGAGCTCGGGGTCCGGCTGCGTCACGTTGATGGTCGGGGGAGCCTGGCGCTCGTGCAGCGCCAGCACTGTGAAGATCGTCTCGAGCGCGCCTGCGCCGCCCAGCAGGTGACCGGTCATCGACTTGGTGGCCGACAGTGCGACGTGGTCCGCGTCGTCGCCCAGGACGCCACGGATCGAGCGCGCCTCGATGAGGTCGCCGACGACGGTCGACGTGGCGTGCGCGTTGACGTGCACGACCTCCGTCGCGGCGACACCCGACTCCTGGAGCGCCGCGCGCATCGCGCGGATCTGCCCGTCGCCGCTCGGCTCCGGGGAGGTGATGTGGTAGCCGTCGGCGGACAGGCCGACACCGGCGATGCGGGCGTAGACACGCGCACCGCGCGCAGCGGCGTGCTCGGCGCTCTCGAGGACGACGACACCCGCTCCCTCGCCGATCACGAACCCGTCGCGGTCGACGTCGTACGGGCGCGAGGCGCCCTGCGGGTCGTCGTTGCGCAGCGAGAGCGTGCGCGAGGCCGCGAACGCAGCGATCGGCATCGGGTGGATGGTCGCCTCGGTGCCGCCCGCGATGACGACGTCGGCGCGGCCGGCGCGGATCATGTCGACGCCGTAGCCGATCGCCTCGGCACCCGACGCGCACGCCGAGACCAGCGCATGCGCGCCCGCCTTCGCGCCGAACTCGAGCGACACGAACGCGACGGGCGAGTTCGGCATGAGCATGGGGACGGTCATGGGCAGGACGCGCCGGGCGCCCTTCTCCCGCAGCAGGTCCCAGCCGTCGAGCGTGGTCCAGATCCCGCCGATGCCCGACGACACGACGGCGCCCAGACGCTCGCCGTCGACCTCGGGGGTGCCGGCGTCGGCCCACGCCTCGCGCGCCGCGATGATCGCGTACTGCGTCGAGGGGTCCATGCGCTTGAGCTCGGGCCGCTCGAGCACCTCGCTCGGCTTGACCTTGATGGTGGCCGCGAACTCGACGGGGATGCCGTACTGGGCGGACCAGTCCTCCTCGAACGGGCGCGCGCCGGACTCGCCCGCGAGGGCTGCGGCCCACGTGCTCTTCGCGTCGCCGCCGAGGGGTGTCGTGGCGCCCAGTCCGGTGACGACGACGTCGGTCGTGTGGCTCATCGCTGCTCCCAGTGAGGTCGGGTCCCGGTCTCGCGGGTTCGGTGGGCGGTGGTCCGGGCAGAGTGGCCTGGGGCGCCCGCCGGTCCGTCCTGCGCGTCGCGCGCAGGACGGACCAGGGTGGTCAGGACTGCGCGTTCGCGATGAAGCTGACGGCGTCGCCGACGGTCGCGAGGTTCTTGACCTCGTCGTCGGGGATGCGCACGTCGAACTTCTCCTCGGCGAGCGTGACGATCGTCATCATCGACAGCGAGTCGATGTCGAGGTCGTCGGTGAAGGACTTCTCCGCCTGGACCGCGTCGGTCGGCAGGCCGGTCTCCTCGCTGACGATCTCGGCCAGTCCGGCCAGGATGTCCTGCTCGCTGTACGCCATGGTTGTCTCCTTCGTGGGTGACGTGAGGGGTCGGACGAACGGTACAGCCGGGGCGGCCGGACCGAAGATGAGGTGTCGCCGTCCGAGGACGGTCGACGATCAGGGCAGGACGACGACCTGCGCCGCGTAGACCAGCCCGGCACCGAAGCCGATCTGCAGGGCGAGCGCGCCCGAGGACACCTTGCCCTCGCGCAGCAGCCGCTCGGTGGCCAGCGGGATGGACGCGGCCGACGTGTTGCCGGTGTCGGCGATGTCCCGCGCGACGACGACCGTCTCGGGCAGCTTCAGCTGCTTGATCATCTGGTCGATGATGCGCATGTTCGCCTGGTGCGGGATGAACGCCTCGATGTCGTCGGCGGTGACTCCCGCGGCGTCCATCGCCTTCTGCGCGACGGGTGCCATCTGCCACACCGCCCACTTGAAGACCGACTGGCCCTCCTGGCGCAGCGTGGGCCAGCCCGCGCCCGTCTGGGTCTCCTTCCAGGAGTGGGTCTGGCGGATCGCCTGCGCCTGGCCGCCGTCCGAGCCCCAGACCGTCGGGCCGATGCCCGGCGTGTCCGACGGCCCGATCACCACGGCGCCCGCGCCGTCGCCCAGCAGGAACGAGATCGAGCGGTCGGTCGGGTCGATGAAGTCGCTCATCTTCTCGGCGCCGATCACCAGCACGTGACGCGCTGCGCCGGAGCGCACGAGCGCGTCGGCCTGGCCGATGCCGTAGCAGTAGCCGGCGCACGCGGCCGAGATGTCGAAGGCCGCGGCGGGCGTCGCGCCGATGCGGTCGGCGATGATCGCCGCTCCCGCGGGCGTCTGGTGGAAGTACGTGACGGTCGACAGGATGACGGCGTCGATGTCCGCACCCGTCAGGCCGGCGTGCTCGACCGCCCGGCGCGCGGCCTGCTCGGCGAGGTCGAGCACGTCCGTCTCAGCGCCCGCGCGGGCGCGGGTCACGATCCCGGTCCGCTGGCGGATCCACTCGTCGGACGAGTCGATCGGGCCGGCGATCTCGTCGTTCGTCACGAGGTTCTCGCCACGGACGCCCCCGATCCCGAGGATCCGGGTGTGGGCGGGGCCGGTGGACTGCGTCAGGGTGGGACGGGTCACGACGACTGCTCCTGGCTGCTCGCGGACGGGGTCGAACCCGCGTCCGGGGTGGATCCGGCGTGGCGGCGCACGAGGTCGCGTGCGGCGTCCAGGTCGGCGGGGGTCTTGACGGCGACGGTCTCGACCCCGGGCAGCGTACGACGCGCCAGACCGGTGAGCACACCTCCGGGCGCGACCTCCAGCAGACCGGTCACGCCGAGGTCGAGCAGCGTCGTGCAGCACAGGTCCCAGCGCACGGGGTGCGCGACCTGTGCGACGACGAGCTCGAGCGCGCGGGACCCGGAGGCGACCACGGAACCGTCGGAGTTGGTCAGCAGCGCGACCGTCGGCTCGCCCGGCGCCACGGCGTCCGCGGCCGCGCGCAGCTCGGCGACGGCGGGAGCCATGTGCTCGGTGTGGAACGCGCCGGCGACCTGCAGGGCGATCACCCGGGCCTTGGCGGGCGGGTCCGCCGCCAGGGCCGCGAGAGCCTCGAGCGTGCCCGCGGCGACGACCTGGCCGCCCCCGTTGACGTTCGCGGGCACGAGCCCGTGACGCTCGAGCGCGGCGAGCACCTCGTCGGGGTCGCCGCCCAGCACGGCGCTCATGCCGGTGGGCGTCACGGCCGCGGCGCGGGCCATGGCCGAGCCGCGCACAGCCACGAGCCGCAGCGCCTCCTCGTCGGTCAGGACGCCTGCGACGGCGGCCGCCGCGAGCTCGCCGACCGAGTGGCCCGCGGTCACGTCGACGCGGCCGCCCAGGGCCGCGCCGAGCGGGGCGTCCTCGCCGACCTCGAGCACCGTACGCAGGCTCGCGAGAGCGGAGGCGACCAGCAGCGGCTGCGCGACGGCCGTGTCACGGATCGTGTCCGCGTCGGAGGTCGTGCCGTGCGCGACGAGGTCGAGGCCGGTGGCCTGCGAGGCGCGGGAGATCGAGGAGGCGAAGGAGGGCAGCTCGAGCCAGGGGGCGAGCATGCCGGGGGACTGGGCACCCTGTCCGGGGCAGACGACGACGAGCACCCGTCAACTGTGCCTGCACCGGGCGTCGCGACCGGGTGGCGGCGCGCACCGAGAATCTGGCGAGGCGTTGTGCGTGTCCTACAAGAGGCGCTCACCCACGCGGTGCCGCGGGCGCGCGACCCGCGTCGTCGGCCCGTCAGGCGGGCGCGTCGAGGCGACCCACGGCGAGCGCCGTCTGCAGGACGTACGACTCGCGCGGGTCCAGCGGGTCCCAGCCCGTGACGTCCGCGACGCGCTTGAGCCGGTAGCGGACCGTGTTGGGGTGCACGTACAGCGACCGTGCCGCGGCCTCGAGCGAGCGGCCGGTGCCGAGGTAGGCCGAGATCGTCTCGAGCAGCGCACCCTGGCTCGCGGCCAGCGGCTCGTACGCCTGCGCGACGAGCGTGCGCCGCGCGAGCACGTCGCCGACGAGCACGCGCTCGGGGAGCAGGTCGTCGGCCGCGACGGGCCGCGGAGCCTGCGGCCAGGCCGCCGCCGCCTGCAGCCCGGCGATCGCCGCGCGCGCCGAGGCGGCGCTCGCGGTCACGTCGGCCACCAGCGGACCGATGACGACCGGGCCGGGCCCGAACCGCGGCAGCAGCGACGTGGCGGCCGCGAGCAGGTCGCCCTGGCCGCCGAGGAACACGACGAGCCGGTCGCCCTGGATCCCCACGAGCGCGTCGTCGGCGGCGCGCCGCGTGGCCCGTCGCAGGTCCGCGGCGCGTACCTCGTCGATCGGCGCGGCCGTCGTGCCGACGACGACGAGCGTCTGACCACGGCCGCTCCAGCCGAGCGCGGCCACGCGCGAGCGCGTCGAGTCGTCGACGTCACCCCGCACGAGCGCGTCCACGACGAGCGCCTCGAGCCGCGCGTCCCACGCCCCGCGGACCTCGGCGGCGCGTGCGTAGACCTCGGCCGCGGAGAAGGCGACCTCGCGCGAGTACAGCAGGACGGCCTCGCGCAGCTCGCGCTCCTCGCCCGGGGCCGCGAGCCGGTCGGCGTGCGACTCGACCACGTCGACGACCACGCGCACGAGGTGCAGCGTGTGCTGCAGCGAGATCGAGCGCGTGAGCTCGGGGGGTGCGCTCGCGAAGATGTCGCTCACGCCGTGCGGCGCGCGCGACGAGTCGGCGAACCAGGCGATGAACGAGCTGATGCCCGCCTGGGCCACGAGCCCGACCCACGAGCGGTCCTCGGCGGGTAGTGCGCGGTACCAGTCCAGGTCCTCGTCGAGCCGTCGCATCGCGGCGGCGGCCAGCAGGCCCGCGCCCTCGCGCACGCGGCGCTGCGTCTCCGTCGGTGCGGCCGGGGTGGCCTCGGGCTGACCGGGCGGCACGCGCTGGTTGCCCGCACGCGCGCCGGCGGGTTCGACGATACGGGCCATGGGGTGAGCATAGGGCGGGGCCTTGTGGGAAGTCGACAAAGGCGACGAGCGCGCGCCGCCGTCCCAGGGTGCGGACGCCGGGTTGGCGGGGCGCCCGCCTCGCCCGGAAAGTCGTTCTCGACCGGGACGCCCGGACCAGACCGGGTTAGGGTCGCTGCATGGCTCTGCTGCCCCGCCTACGACAGCTCATGCGTCGGCCGTCGTCCGCGTCGCGTGTCGGTGCCCGCCGTCCGACGAGCACCGCTCGCCGTGGTGACACGCTTCACGAGGACGCCCTGCGCTCGATGCTGTCCGACGACCCCAACAACGTCCGCGCCTTCGCGGCGCTCGCGGAGATCGTGCGCCGCCGTGCCAGCGAGACCGGCCCGGACGGCGACCCGCTCACCGCGCCGCAGGACGAGGTGGCGCGTCAGCGCGCCGCCGACCTGGCGGTCTGGTCGCTCGGCGAGGAGCTCGCGGGCAACCCCCGGGCGTGGTACCCGCTGATCGAGGTCGCGCGCCTGTCGGTGCGCGACGACCACGAGGGCACGCTGCGTCGGCTCACGACCGCCGCCGAGCGCGACCCGTCGGGCGCCGCGCTCCTCGAGGCGCTCGCGCTGCTGCGCGAGGCCGGCAAGCCCGTCGACGCGCTCGGTCTGGGCGTCGGCCACTGGCGCCCCCGGGAGCACGAGCCCGAGGTCGCCCGGCAGCTCGTCCAGGCCGCGATCGAGGCGGACCGACCGCTCGAGGCCAAGCAGTACGTCGCCAACCTCGACCTCTACCCTGACCAGGCGGCGGTCGCCCCGCTGCGGGCCGAGCTCGAGCAGATCGTCGCCCAGGCGCGCCAGGCCATCCCCGGCACCTGACCCCGCGGGCGCGGCGGCACGACGACACCCGAGCCTGACGGACGCCCGAGCATGACGGACGCCCGAGCATGACGAAGGGGGCCGACGATCGTCGGCCCCCTTCGTCATGCGTCAGTCGCGTGTCAGCTGTCGCCACCCGTGTTGCCCGAGGTGCCGGCCGTGACGTCGTGCAGGTCGTACCGCTCGATCGCCTGCGCGGGAGCGTCCGCCGCGACGTCCCCGGTGCGCGCGAGCTGCTGCAGCACGCGCACCACGGTCGACGGGCCGTCGATCTTGAAGTGACGGCGGGCGGCGGCGCGCGTGTCGGAGAAGCCGAAGCCGTCCGCCCCGAGCGTCGCATACGTGCCCGGGATCCACGCGCGCACCTGGTCGGCGACGAGGTGGTCGTAGTCCGTCGTCGCGACGAACGGACCCTCGGCGCCCTCGAGCTTGCGCGTCAGGTACGCCGTGCGCGGCTCCTCGCCCGGGTGCAGGAACGCCTGCTGGTCCGCGGCGAGCCCGTCGCGGCGCAGCTCGTTCCAGGACGTGACCGACCACACCGCGGCGCGCACGCCCCAGTCGTCGGCCAGGAGCTTCTGCGCCTCGAGCGCCCACGGCACCGCCACGCCCGACGCGAGGATCTGGGCGCGCGGCCCGTCGCCCTCGGCGGGGGACAGCAGGTAGATGCCCTTGAGGATGCCGTCGACGTCGACGTCCTGCGGCTCGGCCGGCTGCACGATCGGCTCGTTGTAGACCGTGAGGTAGTAGATGACGTCACGGTCGCGGCCGCCGTTGTCCGGCGCGTACATCCGGTCGATGCCGTCGCGCACGATGTGCCGCAGCTCGTAGCCGTACGCCGCGTCGTAGTGCACGACGTGCGGCATGGTCCCCGCCAGCAGCGGGGAGTGCCCGTCGGCGTGCTGCAGGCCCTCGCCCGTGAGCGTGGTGCGGCCCGCCGTGGCGCCGACGAGGAAGCCCCGCGCCATCTGGTCGCCGGCCGCCCAGAACTGGTCGCCCGTGCGCTGGAACCCGAACATCGAGTAGTAGAAGTAGAACGGCACGAGCGGCTCGCCGTGCGTCGCGTACGACGTCCCGACCGCCTGGAACGCGGAGGCCGAGCCGGCCTCGTTGATCCCGGTGTGCATGATCTGCCCGGACTCGGACTCCTTGTAGCTCAGCATGAGGTCGCGGTCGACCGCGAGGTAGTGCTGGCCCACGGTGTTGAAGATCTTGGCGCTGGGGAAGATCGCGTCGAGGCCGAACGTGCGGGCCTCGTCGGGGATGATCGGCACCAGGCGGTGACCGAACTCCTTGTCCTTCAGGAGGTCCTTGAACAGGCGCACGAGCGCCATCGTCGTGGCGACCTCCTGCTGGCCCGAACCCTTGGCGAGGCTCTCGTACCGCTCGGCCGGCGGCGTCGTGACGGGCTGGTACGTCGAGCGGCGCTCGGGCACGAACCCGCCGAGCTGGCGGCGGCGCTCGAGCATGTACTGGATCGCCTCGTCGTCGGTACCCGGGTGGTAGTACGGCGGGAGGTAGGGGTTCTCCTCGAGCTGGGCGTCCGTGAACGGGATGTGCAGCGTGTCACGGAGCGTCTTGAGGTCGTCGATCTTGAGCTTCTTCATCTGGTGCGTCGCGTTGCGACCGGCGAAGCCCGAGCCCAGCCCGTAGCCCTTGATCGTGTGCGCCAGGATGATCGTCGGCGCGCCCGTGTGCTCACGCGCCGCCTTGTAGGCCGCGTAGATCTTGCGGTAGTCGTGACCGCCGCGCTTGAGCGCCCAGATCTCGTCGTCGGTCATCTTCTCGACGAGCTGCTTGGTCCGCGGGTCGCGGCCGAAGAAGTGCTCGCGGATGAACGCGCCGTTCTCGGCGCGGTAGGTCTGGTAGTCGCCGTCCGGCGTCGTGTTCATGAGGTGGACCAGCGCGCGGTCCTTGTCCGCGTTGAGCAGGACGTCCCACTCGCGGCCCCACACGACCTTGATGACGTTCCAGCCGGCACCGCGGAACTCGGCCTCGAGCTCCTGGATGATCTTGCCGTTGCCACGCACGGGACCGTCGAGCCGCTGCAGGTTGCAGTTCACGACGAACGTGAGGTTGTCGAGGTTCTGCTGCGCCGCGAGGTGGATCAGGCCGCGCGACTCGGGCTCGTCCATCTCGCCGTCGCCGAGGAACGCCCAGACGTCCTGCTGGCTCGTGTCCTTGATCCCGCGGTTGTGCAGGTACCGGTTGGTCCACGCCTGGTAGATCGCGCCCGACGGACCCAGGCCCATCGAGACGGTCGGGAACTCCCACAGCTCCGGCGCGAGGCGCGGGTGCGGGTACGACGGCAGGCCGCCGCCCGGGTGGGAGAGCTCCTGGCGGAACCCGTCGAGCTGGTGCTCGGTGAGCCGGCCCTCGAGGAACGCGCGGGCGTACACGCCGGGGGAGGCGTGGCCCTGGAAGTAGATCTGGTCCCCGCCGCCGGGGTGGTCCTTGCCGCGGAAGAAGTGGTTGAGGCCGACCTCGTACAGCGTCGCGACGGACGCGTACGACGAGATGTGCCCGCCGACCCCGATGCCGGGACGCTGGGCGCGCGTCACCATGACGGCCGCGTTCCAGCGGTTCCACGAGCGGTAGCGGCGCTCGATGACCTCGTCGCCGGGGAAGTACGGCTCGTTGTGCACCGCGATCGTGTTCACGTACGGCGTGTTGAGCGACGCCGGGATCGCGACGTTCTTCTCCCGCGCGCGGCGCAGGAGGCTCATGAGCACGTACCGCGCGCGCGGGCCGCCCTTGTCGTCGATGAGTCCGTCGAGCGACTCGACCCACTCACCGGTCTCGTCGGGGTCGATGTCGGGTACCTGGCTGAGCAGGCCGCCGATGAGCGGGCCTGTCTCGTCGATCTGAGCCACCAGTGCTCCTCGCCTCTTGTCGGCGCGCGGGCCCTGAACGGCCTCGGCGCACATCGTCGGCCCGGTCCCGGGCGCGCGCGGCTGGCGGCCGTGTGCACGGGTGCGGGTAGTCCGCCCCATTGTCGGACCCTGAGCACCAGAAGTCACACGCGGGCCCCGTGCGGGGCACGTGACGTCGGTGACACCGGCCCCACGCGGCACCCCCGGCAGACCCGTGCCGCGTGGGGCCTTGCCAGGTGGCGCGCGCTGCGGTGGGCTAGGTTGTGCGCACATCGAACAGGCCTGCTCCCTGCGGAGGAGGCCGTGACGAAGGGATCGGACGGGACGTGTCAGCCAGTGCGGACGCCGGGCAGCAGCAGGCTGCCCGTCTGGGCTTCTCCTCGGGTCAGGTGATCCAGGAGCTCGGCTACGACGACGACGCCGACGAGGCCCTGAGGGCGGCCGTCGAGGCCGTCACCGGGACGGAGCTCGTCGACGAGGACTACGACGACGTCACCGACGGTGCAGTCATCTGGTTCCGCGACGACGACGGTGACCTGACCGACTTCCTCGTCGACGCGATGACCGTGCTCGACGACAACGGCCCGATCTGGGTGCTGTCCCCGAAGGCCGGCCGCCCGGGGCACGTCTCCCACTCCGACATCGAGGAGGCTGCGACCACGTCGGGGCTCCACGCGATGTCGACGTTCGCGATCGCGCCCGACTGGTCGGCGACCAAGCTGGGCACTCGCGGGCGCGGCAAGTGACCGAGCCGCAGGGCTCGAAGCTCCCCGTCGTCGGTCAGCCCGCACCCGGGTTCACGTTGCCCGACACGCACGGCACGCCGGTCTCGCTGGCCGACCTGCGCGGCACCCCGGTGGTCGTCGTGTTCGTGCCGTTCGCCTTCTCGGGGACCTGCACGGGTGAGCTGTGCGAGCTGCGGGACAACATCGCGGACTTCGACCGTGCCGGGGTGCGTCTGCTCGTCGTGAGCTGCGACCCGATGTTCTCGCTGCGGGCCTGGGCCGAGCAGGAGAAGTACACGTTCGACCTCCTCGCGGACTTCTGGCCGCACGGCGACGTCGCCCGCGCCTACGGCGTGTTCGACGAGGGCAGCGGGCACGCGCTGCGCGGGTCGTTCCTGATCGACGCCGAGGGCGTGCTGCGCTGGAGCGTCGTCAACGCGCGCGGGCAGGCGCGGCCGCTCGCCGCTTACCGCGAGGCGCTCGCGGCCCTCTGAGCGGCAGTGCCCGGTGGGGCGTCCGCGGGGCACGGGCTAGGCTGGTGCGGTGCGCTCCTGCTGTCGTCCCTGACGATCCCTCCGCCCGGATCCGTCGCCGCGCGTGCGCGCGGCCAGCCAGAGGACAGCACCCATGAGATTCGCCTCCCGCATCACCGACCTCGTCGGGGACACGCCGCTCGTGCAGCTGCACGCGGTGACCGAGGGCATCGCGGCCACGGTGCTCGCGAAGGTCGAGTACCTCAACCCCGGTGGGTCGTCGAAGGACCGCATCGCCGCGCGCATCATCGACGCCGCCGAACGTGACGGCCTGCTGCGGCCCGGCGGGACGATCGTCGAGCCGACGAGCGGCAACACCGGCGTGGGGCTCGCGCTCGTCGCGCAGCAGCGCGGGTACCACTGCGTGTTCGTCGTCCCGGACAAGGTGGGCGAGGACAAGCGCGCCGTGCTGCGCGCGTACGGCGCCGAGGTCGTCGTGACGCCCACGTCGGTCGCCCCCGACGACCCGGAGTCGTACTACTCGGTGTCGGACCGGCTCGCGGCGCAGATCCCGGGGGCGTTCAAGCCCAACCAGTACCAGAACCCGAACGGGCCGCTCAGCCACTACGAGACCACGGGTCCCGAGATCTGGCGCGACACCGACGGGCGCGTCACGCACTTCGTCGCGGGCGTCGGTACGGGCGGCACGATCAGCGGGACGGGCCGGTTCCTGAAAGAGGTCTCCGGCGGCGCCGTGCGCGTCGTCGGCGCCGACCCGGTCGGGTCGGTCTACTCCGGGGGGACCGGACGGCCCTACCTCGTCGAGGGCGTGGGGGAGGACTTCTGGCCCGGCGCGTACGACCCGTCGGTGGTCGACGAGGTGGTCGCCGTCGCGGACGCCGAGTCGTTCGAGGTGACGCGGCGCCTGGCGCGCGAGGAGGGCCTGCTCGTCGGGGGCTCGAGCGGTATGGCGGTCGTCGCGGCGCTGCGGGTCGCGCGCGACCTGCCCGCCGACGCGGTCGTCGTCGTGCTGCTGCCCGACGGCGGGCGCGGGTACCTCGGCAAGATCTTCAACGACGCGTGGCTGCGCTCGTACGGGTTCAGCGCGCTGCCCGAGGAGCGCACGGTGCGCGACGTCGTGACCGCGAAGGACGGGTCGCTGCCCGCACTCGTGCACGCGCACCCCGCGGACACCGTGCGCGACGCGATCGCGATGATGACGGAGTTCGGCGTCTCGCAGCTGCCGGTGCTCACCGCCGAGCCGCCGGTCGTCATCGGCGAGGTCGTCGGCGCGATCGACGAGGAGTCGCTGCTCGAGAAGGTGTTCTCGGGCGAGGTCGAGATGGGCGACGCGGTGTCCGCGGTGCTCCAGGACGGCCTGCCGCAGATCGGCGCGAACGAGTCCGTCGCGCAGGCGCGCAAGGCGCTGTCGACGGCGAGCGCCCTGCTCGTGGTCGACGAGGGCGCCCCCGTCTCGGTCGTCACGCGAGCCGACCTCCTGACCTTCCTGAGCCACTGAGGAGACCACGCATGAGCCACCACGACGACCGTCCCGACGTCGGCTTCGAGACCCTGGCGATCCACGCGGGCCAGGACCCCGACGCGACCACCGGCGCGGTCATCCCGCCTGTGCACATGAGCTCGACGTACGTGCAGGACGGGATCGGCGGGCTGCGCGGCGGGTACGAGTACGGACGAGCGGGCAACCCGACGCGCACCGCGCTCGAGACGCAGCTCGCGACGCTCGAGGGCGGCGCGCACGGACTGTCGTTCGCGTCCGGCCTCGCCGCCGAGGACGCGCTCCTGCGCGCCGTGCTCAAGCCCGGCGACGAGCTGCTGATCGGCGACGACGTGTACGGCGGCACGTACCGGCTCGTCTCTCGCGTGCTCGGCGCGTGGGGTGTGCGGCACCGGGTCGTGGACCTGACCGACCTGTCCGCGGTGCGCGACGCGCTCGACGAGCGGCCGAAGCTGATCTGGGCCGAGACACCCAGCAACCCGTACCTGCGGATCACCGACATCGCGGCGCTCGCCGACCTCGCGCACGCGCACGGCGCGCTCGTGGTCGTCGACAACACCTTCGCCACGCCCGCGCTGCAGCGTCCGCTGAGCCTCGGTGCGGACGTCGTCGTGCACTCGACGACGAAGTACCTCGGCGGGCACTCGGACGTGGTCGGCGGCGCGGTCGTGCTGCAGGACGACGGGCTCGCGGAGCAGGTGAAGTTCCTGCAGTTCGCCGCGGGTGCGGTCTCCGGACCGCTCGACGCGTGGCTCACGACGCGCGGGATCAAGACGCTGGCCGTGCGCATGCAGCGGCATGGCGAGAACGCACTCGCGCTCGCGCAGCGGCTCGTCGAGCACCCTGCGGTGACCCGCGTGCACTACCCCGGCCTGCCGGACCACCCCGGGCACGAGATCGCCGTGCGCCAGTCGAGCGGCTTCGGCGGGATGCTCACCATCGAGCTCGCGGACGGTCCCGCCGCGCGCCGGTTCGCCGAGTCCACGCGCCTGTTCACGCTCGCCGAGTCGCTCGGTGGTGTGGAGTCGCTCGTGAACCACCCGGCGAGCATGACCCACGCGTCGGTGCGCGGGACGCCGCTCGAGGTCACGGAGTCGATCGTGCGGCTCTCGGTGGGTCTCGAGTCGGTCGGGGACCTCGTCGCCGACGTCGAGGCAGCGCTCGCGCGCGTCTGACGCCCGCACGAGGGCCGTCTGCGCGGCGCCTGGTGCCACCGGTGGCTCGTCGCGGGCGCTGCGGATGCCTGCCCCGGGAGGGCCGGTAGGCTGTGCCGCCGTCGGGCGCGGTGGTTCGCGGCCGCAGGGGCCTGTAGCTCAGCTGGTCAGAGCACCGCGCTTACACCGCGGGGGTCGCCGGTTCGAACCCGGCCGGGCCCACGTCGGATGGCTTGCTCCCTCGCGCGCGAAGGACGGTTCGTCTCATGCCCGATCTGCACGTCGCCGTCGACGGCTCGGACACCTCCGAGGGCACGCCGAGCGCGCCTCTGCGGACGATCAGCAGGGCGGCGCTGCTCGCGCGGCCAGGAGACACGGTCGTGGTGCACGAGGGGGAGTACCGCGAGTGGGTCAGGCCGGCCCGCGGTGGCCTGTCGGACCAGCGCCGCATCACGTACACGGCCGCGCCTGGTGAGCACGTGGTGATCAAGGGCTCCGAGCGCGTCACGGGCTGGCAGCCGGACGGCGGCACCGTGTGGCGCGTGAGCGTGCCGAACACGCTGTTCGGTGACGTCAACCCGTTCGCCGAGACGGTCGACGGGGACTGGGCCATCTACGAGCCGGGCGCGCCGCGCAAGCACCTCGCCGACGTCTACCTCGACGGGCGCTCGTTCTACGAGGTGCACGCGCGCGACGAGGTCCAGGACCCGCCGCGCCGCACCGAGGTCCTCGACGTGTGGACGGGCCGGGTCGTGCCCACCCACGACCCGGACCAGACCGTGTTCGTCTGGTACGCGGAGGTCGAGCAGGACGTCACGACCGTCTGGGCCAACTTCCACGGCGCCGACCCGAACGAGGACCTCGTCGAGATCAACGTGCGCCGGTCGGTGTTCTACCCCGACAGGCACCACGTGGACTGGATCACGGTCCGTGGCTTCGAGCTCGCGCACGCCGCGACCCCGTGGGCGCCGCCGACCGCCGACCAGCCGGGGCTCATCGGCCCGAACTGGGCCAAGGGCTGGATCATCGAGGACAACCTCATCCACGACGCGAAGTGCGCGGCGATCTCGCTCGGCAAGGAGGCCTCGACCGGCGACAACTACTCGTCGCAGCGCGGCGACAAGCCCGGCTACCAGTACCAGCTCGAGTCGGTGTTCTCCGCGCGGCACATCGGCTGGGACCGGGAGCACGTCGGCTCGCACGTGGTGCGGCGCAACACGATCGTCGACTGCGGGCAGAACGGCGTCGTCGGGCACCTGGGGTGCGTGTTCTCGACGATCGAGGACAACCACATCCACCGCATCGCGCTCAAGCGCGAGTTCTTCGGGCACGAGATCGCGGGCATCAAGCTCCACGCGGCGATCGACACGCAGATCCGGCACAACCGCATCCACGACACGACCCTCGGCATCTGGCTCGACTGGCAGACGCAGGGCACGCGGGTGAGCCGCAACCTGCTGTACGGGAACAACCGCGACCTGTTCGTCGAGGTGTCGCACGGCCCGTACGTCGTCGACCACAACGTCCTGGCGTCGGCGGCGGCGGTCGAGGTGGTGGCCCAGGGTGGCGCCTACCTCCACAACCTCGTCGCGGGGACGGTGCG